>JAYZYW010000013.1:0-23916 GCA_036139835.1 Bacteroidota bacterium | reverse complement strand
TCTGACACGGGAATTATTGCAAATGACACTCCATCTATAACTACTGGCCTTAGAGGACTTAGTTATATACAAGTGGAAGTTATGGGCCCCAATAGAGATTTACACTCAGGCTTATATGGAGGAGCCGTAGCAAACCCTATCAATATTTTGTGTGAGATGATTGCAAAAATGAAAGATGAAAATAATCACATCACAATTCCAGGATTTTATGATAATGTAGTTGAACTATCGGCTAATGAAAGAGAAGATATCGCCAGAGCACCTTTTTCATTGGATGCCTATAAAAAAGCGTTAGACCTTTCTGATATTCATGGAGAAGAAAGCTATACTACTATGGAAAGAAATGGCATTAGACCAACTTTGGATGTAAATGGAATATGGGGAGGATACACAGGTGAAGGAGCAAAAACAGTTATCGCATCAAAAGCATTTGCTAAAATATCTATGCGTTTAGTTCCTAACCAATCTGATGAGGAAATTACGGAAAAATTCACTAAGTATTTTGAGAGTGTAGCGCCTAAATCCGTAACAGTAAAAGTAAGCCCTCATCATGGCGGCGAACCTTATGTTTCGCCAACTGATATTCCTGCATATATAGCCGCAAGCAAAGCAATGGAAATAACTTATGGTAAAAAACCGGTGCCTGTTAAAAGTGGAGGCTCTATTCCTATTGTCGCGCTTTTTGAGAAAGAGCTAGGGGTAAAATCTATTTTGCTTGGCTTTGGTCTAGATTCAGATGCAATCCATTCCCCAAATGAGCATTATGGAATTTTTAATTATTTAAAAGGAATTGAAACCATCCCTCATTTCTTTGCTAATTACGCTAAATCGCATTAAACAGATAAAAGGGATTTTTAAATAATAAAACATTGGCTATCTATAACAGTATGTGGTTAGTTGCTGTGCGATAAAGGAGGAGTTTCATTTATATCAGAAATAGTGTGATTTGTTCAAGTGGAAATTAATTTCTATTTTTACACCACACCCTAGATTCCATGAAAAAACTTATTTTTATTTTTTCAATCATTACAATTATTTCCTGTACAAAAACAGAGGAGGTGATTAATATTCATCCTCCAGACAATACTATTGAAAATATTACAATTGAAACATATATTAACAAATTATATGTTTCTGTTATTGGACGTGAGCCAACTAGCATTGAGTTGGATGCATCTTTTAATCCCCTAAGGGAGGCGAATTTGAGTTATGAAAGCAGAGAACTTGTTATCACCGCAATTCAATCCAATTCAGAATATTACTATAATCTTTTTAGATTAGAAAGTTTAAACATTTTAAATGGAATAGACACAGTGGACATCAATGCTGAGATTACTGCACTAACAGGCAGCGAATTAGAAAGAATGTTAGCATTACAGGAAGCTCTCCCAAAATTAGTTGAAGAAACATTAGAAGGCGGAATACCTGAAATGCACAAACGGATGGTAAATAATAGTTTTTATGATAAAATACATATGTCTCCAATGTCTTTTGTCATTTCTGTTTTTGAAAATTTTATACAAAGATCTCCTTCTGATGAAGAATCCGAGAGCGGGCGAAATATGGTAATTGAAGGCCAAGGGATTTTGTTTTCACAGTCAGGAAACAGTAAGGAAGATTTTATAGACATCTTTTTTGAATCAGACGCATATTTTATGGGACAAACCAATATCTTATTTAATCGCTATCTATTTCGCAATCCTAGCTCAGAAGAAAGTGCAAACTATAGTTTAGATTATATAAACAGCAGAACTATTGAAGGGTATAAAGAATTGCAAACACGCATTTTATCAACTGATGAGTTTATAGGATTATGAAAAAAGTAATCTTTCTTTATCTCATCTTGATTTTATTTTCTTGTAAAAAAGAAAAGCAAGTTTTTCAAGTGCATAATGTGAATATTGAGCAGAATTCAGCAAATAAGAATCATTTGAAATCAACTACTGAATTTCTTTCTATTGCTTATTTTCATATTTTTGAAACTGCAATTCCAACACCTAGGCTTTCTGATTTAAGCGTATTACATTCTTCTTTTGGCGATAAAAAACTTATTGAGCAAATGACAATAAAAAATTTTCTTAATGATGATGGAATTCAAATTTCTTCAATAGATAGAAGCTCTATAATAACGAAAACTACTTTTGTCAGAGAAACCTATAAAAAACTCTATAATAGAATTCCTGAGGAATACGAGTTGTGGTTCATTCTTAATATGATTGAAAAAGATGCAGATTTAACAGCTGAAATTATTTACTTTTCATTAATGACTGCTGACGAATATAGATACTATTAGATGAAACAAGTTTACGTGCTGGGGATATCTTTAAAAATTAATTAGTTTCTTTAATGAAAAGAAGAAAATTTATAAAAAATTTGGGATTAGGAACTGCAGCTACAATTGGAGTCCCTTATTTATTGCCGAGTGGAAGATTATTTGCTGCAACAGGATATAGAAGAGCAAATCATGTAGTATTTTGTTTGTTTGCTGGAGGAGTAAGGAATTTGGAATCAGTACATAAATCACATGGAAATTTAATGCCTCGCACTTTAAAGGGAGAAGAAACTCGCACTTTGCTAGGGATAGATTCAATTAATAACGATGAAATTAATGGTCCAACATTACAAGAACAAGGGACCTTATACAAAGAATTTAGATTTAAACAAGGTTCTACAGGACATTATGGAGCTCATGCAACAGCTATGACAGGAGTCTATACTGGCAATGTTAATATTAATGCAAACCCAGAAAATCCAACTATTTTTGAGCTCTATCGTAAACATAATTCGCCATCTATGAGCGCAAAAAATGCTTGGTGGGTTTCAGATTCTGAAGGCCTATATGCTAATCTTAATTATTCATCCCATCCTGGATATGGAGCAAACTATGGAGCAAACTATGTTCGGCCTTCCTCATTTACGGATGGATTAGGCCATGACTCTTTAGGAGATCCTAAAGAATATGATCCTGAAGTAGTAGAAAAAATTAAATCAATAAGAGGGTTTTGTGATGCTAATTTTTCTCCACAATATAGCGGAGTGGCTAATAGTATTGTGCATGATGAAGCAGATAAAATAGAAATAGAAAACTTTATTAATGAATGTATGGATGAGGCTAATATGGGTGGTTTTTCAAATCCAAGTGCTTGGAATTGGGACTTACCTTCTAGCTCATTTAATGGCGATATGAAGGCGGTTCATTTTGCCGAAAAAATAATTACGGAATTTCAACCAGAATTATTAGTTGTAAATATGCATACAGCTGATATTGCACATAGTGATTTTACTAAATATGCAAATAATTTACACAAAATGGATTATGCATTGGCTCATTTGTGGAATCATATTCAAGAGACCCCCGACATGAAGAATGACACAATTTTGATTGCAATGCCAGAACATGGAAGAAATATAGAAGGGAATGGCATAGTAGATACAGTAAATCCAGATCAACAAGCATTAGATCATACTCACAAAGCAGGGAGCAGAGAAATATTTGCTTTAGTAGTTGGGCCAAGCGGAAAAGTAGTTCATGGACAAGATTTTCTTGTTGAGAAAGGAGAAAGTATTGATATTGTACCAACAATTGCAAATATTTTAGGATTTGACAATGAGATTCCTGGATACTTGCGTCAGCGTATGGGCGAAGTGTTAGCTGAAAGTTTTTATTAAAATGAAAAAGCTGCTATTTTTATTATTAATAACATTTTTGTTTTTGGCGCATTGTACTGAGGATGATGTGTTGTTAAATCCGTACGATGGCATTGAATATGGACAAACCACTGCAGTAATAGATACTCTTTCAGCCACTTCATTTGTGAAAATTCATAGAGATATTTTGTTGCCATCTTGCAGTGACATTGTTGTAGGCTGCCATGACGGCACTTTTCCTCCTGATTTTAGGACAGTAGAAAGCGCTTACAATACATTAGTTTACACGAAGGTCATTAAAAATAATGAAGACGAAACATTTACTTATCGTGTGGTGCCTGGAGATACTGCAAATTCAGTTTTGCATGAGCGATTAACCAATTGTTGTTTTGTAAACACTAATGATAGAATGCCGCAAAACAATATTGGAAGTTCCCTTCCCCAGGAAGATTTAGATAATATAGCAAATTGGATATTAGAAGGAGCAAGAGATATTAGTGGGAATGCGCCTGCTACACTTATAGATACTCCACCATGGGTCTTTTGGTATGTCGTAGCAAATTCTCCTCCTTACAATTATATATATAGTGAGTGGGGTCACAGTATGGTTGATTCTGACACATCATTCTCAATACCATCAGACGAAGAGATTCATTTTATGTTTCGTGTAAAAGATGAGGGATACAATCAAATAATAGCGAGAGATGTGCAAATTAATATATTATCAATCTCTGAAGATAAAGATGATTTCTCCAATCCGATTGCTACTTATCAAGCAGACTTTGTTGTGAAAGATTCTTTGATTCTCCGTGATGAAATAGAGACGATTATCCCAGAATTTGGAGGAACACTTTGGGTTGCTGAATTAAATACTGATATTTTGCAAAGCGGCACGCTTTATTTTATGAGATATACCATTAGTGATGGATACAACGAGCCTGTTGAGTTTCCAAATTATGAGAGTGCTGAACTTATTAAAACAAACTGGTCATTTACTGTTAACTAAATGAGAAAATTAACATATCTAGTATTTTTTATTTTTCTTATTTCTTGTGAAAAAGATGAATCTATGTCTCCTGTAATAATGTTTCAAGGCATTTTTCCTGAGATTGCACAAGAATATTCTGATAGTATTGTCATTCTTATTTCTTATGGTGATAGTGATGGAGATTTAGGAGAGAATAATCCAAATGTCCATAATTTATTTGTTCAAGATAATAGAAATGATATTGAGTACAAATATCGTATTCCTGAACTTTCTCCAAGTGGGAGTGTTATTTCAATTCAAGGAACATTTACTATTAAAATTAATGGCACAGGAATTACTGATGAATCATCAAGCCAACAGGTAAATTATGATATTTATGTAAAAGATAGAGCAGGAAACTCTAGTAATACCGTCTCTACCTCTTCTATAACAATAGAGGAATAATAATGCAAAATATTTATTTTTTAAGCATATTTTTGTTTCTAGCAGTTTCGTGTAATAGTCAACAGCAACAAAACGAAAAAATGACAAAACAACATAAATACACAAATGCATTAGTAAATGAGACTAGCCCATATTTATTACAGCACGCACATAATCCTGTAAATTGGCACCCATGGAATGAGCAGGTTTTAGAAAAAGCAAAAAAGGAAGATAAATTACTACTTATTAGTATAGGATATTCGGCCTGCCATTGGTGTCATGTAATGGAACATGAAAGTTTTGAAGATTCAGTAGTTGCAAAAATCATGAATGATAATTTTATTTGCATAAAAGTAGACAGAGAGGAGCGCCCAGATATTGATCAAATTTACATGACTGCGGTTCAATTAATGAATCAAAGGGGAGGTTGGCCACTTAATTGTATAGCCTTGCCTAATGGGAAACCCTTTTGGGGAGGCACATATTTTAGAAAAGAGGATTGGAAAAAACAAATACTAGGACTTTCAGATGTATATCTAAATGATAGAGCTAGGGTAGTTGAATATGCAGATCAATTGGCCTTAGGGATTCAGCAAGTTGAGAATATTGGGCTAAATACCGAAGAAGTAAATTTTAGATGGAAGGACTTAGATAATATGGTCAGCCCTTGGTCTGAGCACTTTGATGATACTGAAGGAGGGAGTAATGGAGCGCCTAAATTTCCTATGCCAAATGCTTACAGCTTTTTATTAAAGTATGCTCATTTAGCAAAAAACATTGAAATATTGAACCATGTTGAATTGACTTTAGATAAGATGGCCTTTGGTGGGATTTACGATCAAATTGGTGGTGGTTTTGCAAGATATTCTACTGACAAATCTTGGAAGGCTCCTCATTTTGAAAAGATGCTTTATGATAATGGGCAGTTGGTAAGCCTGTATGCTGAAGCGTATTTGAAATTTAAAAAACCACTATATAAAGAAATAGTTTTTGAGAGTTTGGAATTTATTGAGCGGGAATTAACGGCTAAAAATGGAGCATTTTATTCAGCTTTGGATGCTGATAGCGAAGGAGAGGAAGGAAAATTTTATGTCTGGAATGAACACGAGCTCAAATTATTTATCCGTGAAGATTTTAAAATTTTTAAAGATTATTATAATATAAATAGTACAGGGCTTTGGGAGCACGGGAATTATATTTTGCTTAAAAAGAAAACCAAAAATCAAATTGCTAAAAAGCATACTATTTCTGTTTCTGATTTAGAATCTAAAATTAAAGAATGGAAAACAATTTTAATGAGGGAAAGAGATAAGCGTATTCGACCAGGATTAGATGATAAATCATTAACTTCTTGGAATGGGCTTATGCTAAAAGGATATATAGATGCTTATATGGCTTTTGGTGAGAAAAAACACTTAGAGGTTGCCCTCAAGAATGCTAATTTTATAGCTAGCGTACAAATGCAAAAGGATGGAAAGCTGTGGCATTCTTATAAAGATGGTCGCTCAACTATTAATGCTTATTTGGAAGATTACGCGCTTGTAAGTGCTGCATTTATTCGTCTCTATGAAGCTACTTTTGATAAAATATGGTTAAGCAGAGCAGAACAATTAGTTATTTATTCGTTAGAGAATTTTTATGATAAGAATTCTGGGATGTTCTATTTTACATCTAAGTTAGACCCTAAACTGGTTGCTCGTAAAATGGAAATCAATGACAATGTAATTCCAGCATCTAATTCGGTAATGGCCAATGTTTTATATGATTTAGGAACGCTTTTGAATAAGGATAATTATAAGCAAAAAGCTATTATTATGGCAAATAATGTAAAACCGGATATGGAAAAGTATGCTTCTAGCTATGCTAATTATGCTAATTTGATGCTAAAAGAAATCACCCCTTTTTATGAAGTAGCTGTTATAGGCAAACAAGCACATACTAAAGCTATGGAGCTTAATAAAAAATATGTGCCAAATAAATTATTTATTGGGAGTTTTCAAAGTAGTGAAATGGGGCTTTTGCAAGAAAAATATGTGCATGGTCGCACTATGATTTATGTTTGCGAAAATAAGACATGTAAAATGCCAACTAGTAATATCATGAAGGCTCAACAGTTAATGAAGTAATGAACTGTCTATTTGAAGGAAATTACAAGCTTATGTAATGGTGGATTCGTTAGGGCTTTAATAAAAAATTATAAAACAATAATTAAGAAATAATTCTTTTTCCCTTTTTGTGCGAGGATATATTTTCCGCTTAACAAATCGCTTTCAGCTAGTTGAAAATCTTCAGTAATTTTTTCTTTATTTATACTTACTGCATTTGAGGATATCATTCTTCTAGCATCTCCTTTACTAGAAAAAATTTGTGTTTTTTTTGCAACAATATCCAAAATCCCTAATCTTAAATCTGGTTTTTTTATTTCAAATTGAGGCACTCCTTCAAAAACAGAAAGAAAAGTATCTTCATCTAAAGATTTTAAATCATCATTGGTAGAGCGTCCAAATAAAATATTAGATGCTTTTATTGCCATTTCTAAATCTTTCTTGCCATGAATCCTTGTAGTAACTTCTTCTGCAATTGCTTTTTGTAATAATCTTAAATGAGGAGTTTTTTCATGATCTGTAATTAGTTGTGTAATCTCTTCTTGAGATAAAAGTGTGAAAACCTTGATGTAATTTTTAGCATCTTCATCAGAAGAGTTTAGCCAAAACTGATAAAATTTATAAGGAGAAGTTTTTGCTTTGTCCAGCCAGATATTTCCGCTTTCTGTTTTTCCAAACTTTCCGCCATCTGCCTTTTCAATAAGAGGAGTTGTTACAGCAAATGCTCTCCCCTCCTCTTTTCTTCTTATGAGCTCTGTCCCACTGACTATGTTTCCCCACTGGTCAGATCCTCCTAACTGGACTTTGCAATTTTTGTTTTTCCAGAGCCAGTAAAAGTCATAACCTTGTACTAATTGGTAGGAAAATTCTGCAAAGCTCATTCCTGTTTCTAATCTGCTTTTTACAGAATCTTTTGCCATCATATAATTTATGGAGATATGCTTTCCTACATCACGAATAAACTCTAAAAAAGAAATTTTTTTAACCCAATCGTAATTATTTACTACTTCTGCTGAATTTTCTCCGGAATTAAAATTCAAAAATTGTTCTAATTGTTTTTGTACAGCAGCTAAGTTATTATTTAAAGTCCCCTCGTCTAATAAATCGCGTTCTTTATTTTTTCCTGAAGGATCACCCACCATTCCAGTAGCGCCACCAACCAGAGCAAAGGGTTTGTGTCCGGATCTTTGCAAATGCACTAAAATCATAATCTGAACTAAATTACCAATATGGAGGGAATCAGCTGTCGGATCAAAACCAATATAAGCGGAAGTCATTTCTTTCTCAAACTGCTCCTCAGTCCCCGGCATGATATCGTGTATCATTCCTCTCCATTTCAACTCTTTTATAAAGTTCACGTTAAATAATTTTTCTCAAAAATAGACAAAATATTAAATCTAAAGCATAACATCTGCAGTCTAAAATCTAAACTATTATCTTTGTCCTATGATATTTGTTACCGGAGGGACAGGCTTGGTTGGCTCACATGTTTTATTAAAATTAGCTCAGCAATCTAAAGGATTTAAGGCGCTTAAAAGAGTATCTTCTTCTTTGGATGTTTGCAAAAGCATTTTTACTTATTATAATGCTGATGATTTATTTGCTAAAATCAATTGGATTGATGGTGATATTAATGACATTCCCTCATTAGAAGAAGGGATGAAAGATTGTGATTTGCTTTTGCATTGCGCAGGCCTTGTTTCCTTTTCTCCATTTGACATTGAACTTTTGAGAAAAGTAAATATTGAAGGCACTGCAAATGTAATGAATGTTGCATTGAGTTCTGGCATAAAAAAAGCAGGATTTGTTAGTTCAATTGCTGCTTTAGGCCGGAACTCTACCGTTGAGGTGGTGGACGAACAGTGTCATTTTAAAATCACAAAATTAGACAGTAATTATGCACTTAGTAAATATTTTTCAGAGCAGGAAGTGTGGCGTGCTTCCGGGGAAGGGCTGGATGTTGTAATTGTAAATCCTTCAGTCATTTTAGGCCCTGGAGATTGGACAAAAGGAAGCTCCAAGATTTTTGAGAAACTTTATAAAGGATTAAAATTTTACACTAGTGGAAGCACTGGCTATGTTGATGTTGATGATGTTGCTGAATCAGTAATTCAGTTATTGTTTTCTGATGTAAAAAATCAAAGGTTTATTGTTAATGGGGCCAATCTTAAATACCGTGATTGTTTTGATAGGATTGCTGTTTCTTTTGGTAAACCAAAAGCTTCTATAAAAGTTACTCCTTTTTTAAAAGAGATTGCTTGGAGGGTAGAAGCGTTAAAATCTTTAATTACAGGAAAAATGCCTCTTATTACAAAAGAAACGGCTAATAGCGCAATGACTGACAGCTCTTATACTACTGCTAAAATTGAAGAAACACTTGGGTTTCAATTTACTGATATTGACGCGTCAATTAAAAAATATACAAATTGGTTTATTGCTGATCAATCCTAGATCTTTCGTTAGTTAATTCTTCTAAGACATTAGTATAAATTTGGTTTAATTTTTCAGGATTTTCAGAGTAATAATTAAGCGTTTTTTTAAAGCTCTCTTCAGAAATTTGATTTTTTTTGTAAATATCAAAATAGGAGTTAGCTAATTCGCTTTTAGCATTTTCTATTCCTTTAGCTTTATTTAGCTCAAAAGTTGCTTCTGCTAAATGCATCTCTTTTAAGATGGTTACAAATGCTGCTTGAGGTAAGATGTTTTCTATAATTTTATCTTCAGAAGTAACACATGCGGACAACAAATAAATAAATATTGACAAATAAATTTTCATTTTTCAAAGATATTGTATTTATTTCTAGGATTTATGTATATTTGCCTCAGTTATTAACCAATCTAAATTTAGTTCATGAAAAAATTAATGTATTTATTTGTTGCAGCCATAATGTTTGTTTTCACTGCTTGTGGTGGTGGAGAAACTGTAACTGAAGAAGCTGTTGAAGAAGTTGTTGAAGAAGCAGTTGTTGAAGAAGCAACTGAAGAAGCAACTGAAGAAGCAACTGAAGAAGTAGCTGAAGAAGCGGAAGCAACTGAAGAAGCAACTGAAGAAGCTGCTGAGTAAGCAATATTTATTTAAAAAAAGGCAGCTTAGGCTGCTTTTTTTTTAATTATTAATTGATAAAAACTTAAGAAATGAAAAAAATAATATATTTATTCATTACGGTTGTTATGTTTGCCTTTATGTCTTGCGGAGGCGGAGAAGTGACATCTGAAGAATCTGCTGCTGGACAATCAGATGCTGAAGTTACTAAATGTAGTGATGAATGTCAAAAATCTTGCTGTTTAGGATGTATGGCTCTCGAAGATCATGCTACTTGTTTAGCAGATCACTCTTGCTGTGCAGCAAAAGCAGAGGGAAATTGTTGTTGTGGTGATGAAACATGTGATGGTTCATGTCATGGGGATGCGGAAGCTACAGTAGAATCACATGATCATGGGGATCACCACGATCACGAATAAAAATCTTTATTTTATTTAAAAACTAAAAAGACAACAACTGTTGTGTTTTTTTGCGCTTTTATCTATCGAAAGTGAGGCGCATTCCATTTTTGCTTTCGTCAAACTTTCCATATTTATAGGCAATATGCCCACTAACTAAAGTATGCGTGATTTTAGCATTAAATATTTCCCCCTCAAATGGAGACCAATTGCATTTGTAAAGAATGTTTTCTGGATTTACCCTCCAAGGGCTATTTAAGTCTACTAGAACTAAATCGGCAAAATATCCTTCACGGATAAAGCCTCTATTTTTAACTTTAAAACAAATAGCTGGGTTGTGGCACATTTTTTCTACTATCTTTTCAATACTAATTTTCCCGATTTTAGAAAATTCTAACATGGCAGGGAGCATATGTTGTACTAATGGCCCTCCAGATGGAGCTTTAAAATAAGAGTTAGTTTTTTCTTTCAGTGTATGTGGTGCATGATCGCTTGCAATTACATCTAACTTATCATCCAATAAAGCTTGAAACAAAGCCTTTTTGTCGCTTTCTTTTTTTACTGCTGGATTCCATTTTATAAGAGCGCCTTTTTCCTTATAATTACTTTCATCAAACCAAAGATGGTGAATGCATACTTCTGCAGTAATTCTTTTCTCTTTTAATGGAAGTTTATTCTCAAATAACTCAATTTCTTTTTCAGTTGATAAGTGAAAAATATGTAAGCGGGTGTTGTGTTTTTTTGCCAATTTAATAGCCAGTGAAGATGATTTAAAGCAGGCTTCAGCACTTCTGATTTTTGGGTGTTCTGAAATTGGTACTTCTTCACCATATTGCTTTTTCGTCTTGGCAATATTTTTTTGAATTATCTTTTCATCTTCACAATGTACCGCAATTAGCATAGGTGATTTTGCAAAAATCTCCTCCAAAACATTTTTGTTATCTACTAACATATTCCCTGTTGATGAGCCCATAAAGATCTTTATTGCGCCAACATTTTTAGGATTTGTTTTAAGCACTTCTTCTAAATTATTATTGCTTGCCCCCATAAAAAAGGAATAATTTGCAATGGATGTTTTTGCTGCAATTTGGTACTTGTATTCTAATAGTTCCTGTGTTAAAACTTTAGGGTTAGTATTTGGCATTTCCATAAAAGAGGTGATTCCCCCTGCAACAGCCGCCTTACTTTCGGTATAAATAGTTGCTTTATGTGTAAGTCCAGGCTCTCTGAAATGTACTTGATCATCAATAACTCCTGGCAATAAATGTAGGCCTTCTGCATCAATTATTTGATCTGTATTAATTACTATTTTTGGAGCAATTTTTTTTATTTTCTGATGTTCAATAAGCACATCTGATTGGTAAATATCCCCCTCATTTACCAGTTTTGCATTTTTTATTAATGTGCGCATTTTTATCTTTTCCAGCTTCTAAAGAAACTTTTGATTTTCATTTGCAGAACCCCAAGAACGGCTTCCATAAAAATACCACTACTCATTTTTGATGTTCCTTCAGTTCTGTCCGTAAAAATTACGGGGACTTCCACGATATTAAATCCATATTTCCACGCTTTAAATTTCATTTCAATCTGAAAGGCATAGCCCACAAACTGAATTTTTTCAAGTCTAATAGTTTCTAAAACCTTTCTTTTGTAGCACTTAAATCCAGCAGTAGAATCATGAATTGGCATACCTGTAATCATTTTAACATATTTGGAAGCAAAAAAGGACATAAGTAGTCGAGCCATTGGCCAATTTACAATATTAACACCTTTAATATAGCGAGAGCCAATTGACACATCCCCCCCCTCATTGGCATTAGCATTGTATAGCTTGATTAAGTCATCAGGATTGTGAGAAAAATCAGCATCCATCTCAAAAATGAATTGATAATTTCTTTTTAAAGCCCATTTAAATCCATGAATATAGGCGCTCCCTAGCCCTAATTTTCCAGTACGCTTTTCAATGTGTAATTGCTCAGGATATGTTTCTTGTAAAGTTTTTGCAATATCGACAGTCCCATCAGGGGAAGCGTCATCAACAATTAAAATGTCAAATGATTTTTCCAATGAAAACACTTTGAGAATAATCTTCTTAATATTTTCTTTTTCGTTATAAGTAGGTATAATTATTAAACTATCTGACATCTTGCAAAAATAAGCAAACTGCTGTATAAAATGATTATTGTGCAGATGTTTTGATTTTTTCCACAACAGCAGGGTCTAAAAGGGTGCTTGTATCTCCTAAATTATTAGTATCACCTTCAGCAATTTTTCTAAGTATTCGTCGCATAATTTTCCCTGAGCGGGTTTTAGGCAGGCCACTTACAAATTGGATTTTATCTGCTTTTGCAATTGGACCAACTTCTTTAGTCACCAAATCATTTATTTCTTTTCTAAGGAGGTCTTCGTTTTCTGCTTTATTATGACAAATCACATAAGCATAAACACCATTTCCCTTAATAGGATGAGGGAATCCTACAATAGCCGTTTCACATACATTGGGGTGCTCATCCATTGCGCTTTCAATTTCGGCAGTTCCTAAATTATGTCCTGAAACAATAAGCACATCATCTACCCTTCCAGTTATCCGGTACATGCCATTTGAATCACGCAAACAGCCATCACCAGTAAAATATTTGTTTTGGAAAGAGGAGAAATAAGTGTCTTTAAATCTTTTGTGGTCGCCATAAATTGTTCGCGCGATTGACGGCCAAGGGAATTTTATGCATAACCTTCCTTTAACTGCATTCCCTTCAATTTCATTGCCTTTCTCATCAACCAAACAAGGTTGAATTCCAGGAAGAGGCAAAGTAGCAAAAGTGGGTTTTGCTGGTGTGACTCCTGCCAAATTAGAAATCATTATTCCACCTGTTTCTGTTTGCCACCAAGTGTCTACAATTGGACAATTCTTTTTCCCAATTTCTTCATCGTACCAATGCCAAGCATCTTCATTTATTGGCTCTCCAACTGTCCCCAAAACTTTTAATGAGGACAAATCATAAGGGGTTACAAATTCCATCCCCATTGCCTCTAATGCACGAATAGCAGTAGGTGCTGTGTAAAAAATATTGACTTTATTTTCTTCAACAATTTGCCAAAAGCGCCCAGCATCAGGATAAGAAGGAACTCCTTCAAACATCATGGTTGTTGCTCCCGCTAAAAGCGGTCCGTAAACAATATAGGAATGTCCGGTTATCCAGCCAATGTCTGCAGTACACCAATAAATATCTCCTTCATTATATTGGAAAACATTTTTGAATGAATATTCAGTGTAAATCATGTAGCCAGCAGTCGAATGTTGTATTCCTTTTGGTTTCCCAGTTGAACCGGAGGTGTATAAGATAAACAGAGGATCTTCTGCATCCATGATTTCAATTGGACAATCTAAACTAGAATCCTTCATTTCATCATGCCACCAAACATCTCTGCCATTTAGCATACTGATATTACTTTTTGTTCTTTCTAAAAGAATACATTTTTCAATAGATGGAGAACTTTGCATAGCTTCATCAGCAATATCTTTTAGTGCGGTAATTTTTTCACCTCTAAACCCTCCATCAGCAGTTATTAATAATTTGCAAGTCGCATCATTAATTCTTTCAGATAATGATTTTGCTGAAAACCCAGCAAATACAACAGAATGTATTGCGCCAATTCTTGCGCATGCTAAAACAGCAATAGCTAATTCAGGAACCATTGGCATATAAAGGCATATTCTATCTCCTTTTTTCGCGCCATTTTTTTTTAGAACATTTGCAAATTTACAAACTTCAACATGAAGTTCTCTGTAGGTTATGTTTATACTTTTTTCTTTAGGATTATTTGCGATCCATTTTATTGCCGTTTGATTTCCTCTATTTGCTAAATGACGATCTAGACAATTTGCAGTAATATTAAGCTTTCCTCCTTCAAACCACTTAATTTCAGGCTTAGTAAAATCCCAGCTAAGAATACTGTCCCATTTTTTTTCCCAACGAAAGTCATTAGCTTTTTCTTCCCAAAACTTTTCAGGGTTTTTGATACTTTTTTTGTATTCAATTTTATATTGTTTAAACGTTGTGATTTTCTTTTTCATATTGGCGATTCAAATTTCTTCAAAGATAAAGAAACAATTCATACTAAAAAAGAATATAGTTTAATACGAATTTGTAAATTAGCCCCTTAATCAAAAAACCCAAAAAAGATGAGAAAAATTTTACTAAGTATAAGTGTGCTTATTACAATAAGCATGAGTGGACAAATCACGGATTGTTCCGAATTATTCATTTCAGAATATGTAGAAGGCTCTGGAAACAATAAAGCTCTTGAAATTTATAATCCTACTTCAAATACTATAGACTTAAGTTCGTATATTGTTATTAGATATTCAAATGGCGCAACTAGCGCAAGTTCAGCAAATGCAATACAATTAGTTGGAGATGTATCTCCAGATGATGTGCATGTAGGCGTTATAGAAAAGCTTAATCCAAGTGGAGTAGGTAATGAGGTCCCTGTTGCTGATGCTCTACAAGTTAAAGCAGACGCTTTTTATTGTCCGGACTATAATACATCTAATGCCTGGTATTGGAATGGAAATGACGCAATTGTTCTTGCTAAGGGATCTGTCAGCGCAATATCTAACGCAATAATAGTAGATGTTTTTGGAAAAGTAGGAGAGGACCCAATAGGTGGCTGGACAAATATTGCATCTTCTGGTTTTACATCCAGTGGCTATTCTTGGACTCAGGATCATACGTTAATTAGAAAGAGTACTGTTTTATCTGGAGATACTGACCCAGTAGATTTATTTAATGCTGGTTTAGAATGGGATTCTATCCCTGAGGATACTTGGGATAATTTAGGATCACATGCATGTGATTGCGCTGGTTCTACAGCTATTAATGACATGGATAAAGTATCTTATACTTTATATCCTAATCCTGTAAATCAAGGAGCATCTGTGACAGTTAAATCTAATATAATTATTAAAAAGATTATTACAACTAATATTTTAGGAGAGCAAGTAAATTTTGACAACTCAATAAATACAAACGCTTTAGCAAAAGGGATTTATATTGTAGGTGTTGAGTTCAGTAATGGTATGTATTCAAATAGTAAACTTATTATTAATTAGTATTCTTAAAAAGAATATTTATGCGCATGTCAATTTTTGCTGTTAAAATATGAGAAATTTAGTTATTTTCTTTTTTGTAGTAATGATCAGTTTTGGGGCTTTAGCTCAAACAACTATTAGTGGGAAAATAACCGATCAAGCCACTGGAGAATCATTAATTGGGGCTACAGTTATTTATGGCAAGGGGCAGGGAACTGCTACAGATTTTGATGGCAATTATTCCTTTAGTATTCAGCAGGGAGAAAGAAGCATTAAGGTTTCTTATGTTGGGTATCAGCAAATCACCAAAGTTGTTACTGTTAAAGGGGTTAGCCAAACATTAGATTTTAAATTGAAAACAATTTTACTAAACGAGGTCCAAGTAGTAGCAGATATTGCTAGAGATAGAGAAACGCCGGTTGCATTTTCTACTATTCCAATGAAGCAAATTAGTGAGGAATTAGCCTCTCAAGATATTCCAATGGTTTTAAATTCAACGCCTGGAGTATATGCCACGCAAAGCGGAGGAGGTGATGGGGATGCAAGAATTACAATCAGAGGCTTTAATCAAAGAAATGTTGCTGTAATGATAGATGGAATCCCTGTTAATGATATGGAGAATGGTTGGGTTTATTGGAGTAATTGGTTTGGTTTGGATGCAGTTACTTCAAATATTCAAGTACAAAGAGGTTTAGGGGCTTCTAAAATTGCTATTCCATCTGTTGGAGGCACAATGAATATTTTAACAAAAGGGACAGGAAATAAAACTGGGGGTACTGTAAAGCAATCAGTAGGTTCTTATGGAAAACTTCGCACTTCTTTAGGATATAACTCTGGGCGACTAGAAAATGGATGGGGATTTACTTTGGCGGGATCATATAAAAGAGGGAATGGTTTTGTTGACGAGACTTGGAGTGAGGGATTTTTTTATTATGGAAAAATCCAGAAAGAGATCGGGAATCATATTTTAAGCTTATCAGCCATGGGAGCTCCACAAAAACATGGGCAGAGATCATATAAAAGTGATATTTCTACTTATTGGAATCGAGCTCAACAAGCCTATAAAGCAGACTCTGTAAATGGAATTTTTAAAGGGATGGATTACTATCATAGAGAGGCGCTTAAATATAATAAACATTGGGGTTATTTGGATAGATGGAGCCTGAATAGTAATGGAGATACAATACATAATAAAGAGATTTTAAACACTAAGCAGAATTATTACCATAAACCTCAGTTTTCTTTAAGAGATTTTTGGACAGTCAGTGATAAGTTTTATATGTCCAATATTTTATATGCTTCTGTTGGAAATGGAGGAGGAACATCTATAAGCGGAAGTAATTATGATGAAAATGGGCAATATGATTTACAGACTATATATGACGGAAATTATGTGGGGCCATTTAGTATTGATCCAATATATTCTGAAACAGAACGTAAATCAGGAAATTATTTAAAAAGTTCAATTAATAATCATTATTGGTATGGCGGGCTATCAACTTTAAATTATCAAGCGACAGAAGAAATTTCTTTAGCAGGAGGTTTAGATGTGAGATATTATAAAGGTGAGCATTATCGAGAGATTTATGACTTATTGGGTGGTGATTATGCTATTGTTAATGATGATGTGACTCAGTTTTCTTCAGTAAAAAGAGAAGGCGATATAGTTGGGTATAATAATGATGGACTTGTAAAGTGGAGCGGAGTTTTTTCACAAGCAGAATATAGCAATGGTATTATAAGTGCATTTTTAAATATTTCAGGGTCTAATTCTGCATATAAAAGGATCGATTATTTTCGAAAGAAAGATTTAGTCTTATCAGACACTATCATTAAAGAGGCACTAGGAACTCATGCTTATTTTGGCGAAATGGTTTCAGACACATTAATATACAATGGAAGGGCTTACACTATAAATTCTGAAGAAGCTCAATTTGCATCAACTAATTGGAAATGGTTAAGAGGGTATACGGTAAAGACGGGAGCAAATATTAATTTAGATGAGTATAATAATGTTTTTTTTAATATGGGTTATATTTCAAAAGCCCCAAGGTTTCAGAATGTGTTTGATTATGATAATAGTGAGTTTAAAGCAATAAAAAATGAGATAGTTAAAGCAGTAGAAGGGGGGTATTCTTTCCGCTCTTCATTATTTTCAGCAAATGCAAATACTTATTTTACTGTTTGGGAAAACAAACCATCTAAAGGAATTACGTATAAAGATCAAGATGATAATGTAATTAAAGGAAATATAAATGGGATGAATGCTCTACATAAGGGAATTGAGATAGATATAGCGTATAAAGTAAGCCAAAGGGTTAGTGTTGAAGGATTGATGTCCCTAGGTGATTGGACGTGGACGTCTGCAGATACCGTTAGGCTTTATGATGAAAATAATATTGCAATTTTAGATGAAAATAACAATCCTGTTGACACCGCATTTGATGCTAAGGGAGTTCATGTGGGTGATGCTGCTCAAACTCAATTTGGGCTTAGTTTGAGATATGAGCCTACATATAATTCATATATTAAAGTAAGGGGGACCTATTTTACTGATTATTACTCTGATTTTGATCCATTGTCATTATATGGTGAGAATGGAGGTCGGGAAAGTTGGGTAATCCCTTCATATCAATTGGTTGATTTACATGCAGGGTATAAATTTAAGATTTTTGACGACAAAAAATTAGATATTAAATTTAGTATTCTTAATCTATTTGATGCAGTTTATATCTCTGATGCTCAGAATAATGATCCTTATAATGCCAGCTCAAGTGATTTTGATGCTAAGTCAGCAGGCGTCTTTTTTGGCCTTGGAAGAAGACTTAATTTATCTGCAAAATTTAGTTTTTAATTACATAAAAAATAATACTTAAATAATATAAAAATGAAAAAAATAATTTTATCTACGTTGTTTGTTTTTTCAGCAGTAGTCGTTTATTCACAAGCGATCTTACCAACCTCTTGGAGTTTTCCAACGGTTAATTTGCCAGCTGGATGGACAGAGTCAGGAACAAATTTTTATACAGCTTCTGGTAATACACCTCCTGCAATGAAATTTGATAATACAGATGATTATTTGCTTATTAATATTAATAGCAACCCAGGAGATTTAACATATTATCTTACAGGTAATGGTTTTTCAGGAGGGACCTTTACTGTAGAAGAATCTGATTTAGGCTCTATTTGGACGGCTTTAAATACTCACACTTCCCCTCCAAATGCAAGTTATATAATGTTTACAGATGTCCCACAAGCTACAACCAGATTTATACGATTTAAATATACAAATAAAGTTTCTGGAAATATTGGATTAGATGATGTAAGTATTGCATTAGGAGCCGCAACACCTGCTCAAGAGATTAATGTAAAAGAAGGAGGAATCTCTATAGTCTCAGGAAATACTTATATTGCTAACTCCCCTGTTTCTGTAATCAATCCGATAACATTTATGATTGAAAACCTTGGGACTTTAGATACACTGAATATTACTTCTGCAACAGTTTCTGGTATAAATTCAATGGATTTTTCTGTAATATCTTTTCCTTCTCAGGTTGCAGCGTCTGACTCAGGGAATTTAATATTAAATTTTACCCCTTCTGTTGCAGGGACAAGAATAGCTACTTTGACTATTAATAGTAATGATGTGGACGAGCCCTCTTATATTATTAATTTATATGGTATTGGCGGTGATCTTGCATCTGAACCAATAGAGCAAGCAACAAATTTGGTCTTTTCAGATATTAAGACTTATAGGATAAACATTTCTTTTACACCAGCAGATTCAGTGGATGGATATTTAGTTTTAAGAAAAGAAGGCTCTGCTATAACAGCAGAGCCTTTAGATGGAATTGTATATCAAAGAGGGGATATTATTGGTGACGCACAAGTAGTCTCTAGTGATAATACAACATCTTTATTCCCTAATAATATTGTAGCAGGGAAAAATTATTATTTTAAGGTTTTTAGCTATAATGGTCCAAATAGTTTTCGAAACTATTTTACAAATGCTCCTTTGGCGGGTAATGTTCAGACCCCTTTATCAATGATGCCTGCTACATACTACAGCAGTTTAAATTCGGCATCTACATCATTTATGAATGATTTACATGCTTTAATTAATCCTCACCAAATGCAGTATTATAGTTATTATGATGATTTAATGATTCCTTTTTTTGAGGCTAGAGATACAACATTAGATAGAAGAGTGGTTACTTGTGTGTATAGTGGAGAAAATCTAATTTACACAGAACCATTTGACTTCACTGCTAACGGTTACAGTCGTGAGCATACATATTGTCATAGCTGGATGCCAACATATCCGGCCCAGTCTTTACCAGAATATAGTGATTTTCACCACTTATTTCCCTCCAATTTAAATTCTGCAAATATTTTAAGAAGTAACAATCCTTTAGGAGAAGTTGTAAATGTGACAACCTCCTTTTTGGGATGTAAATCTGGCATTAATTCAATTGGGCAGACTGTTTTTGAGCCTAGAGACGACCATAAGGGTGATGCAGCAAGAGCTATTATGTATCAAGCAATTTGTTATAATTCAATCAGTGGAAATAACTGGGCACTTCCCAGTAATCAAGATCAAATGATTTTAAAAAACTGGCATTTTCAAGACCCCCCAGATGGCTGGGAAATTGCAAGAAATGATTTTATTGATTCTCTTCAAAATAACAGAAATCCATTCATTGACAGTATTGATTATGTTTGCTTTGTTAATTTCTCAAATATGTCATATGATCCATCAGCCTGCGTAGTATCATCAATTGAAGAGTTGTTAAATAAAGGATTTGTTACCTATCCAAATCCATGCGAAGAAGAATTAAATCTACATGTAGATGCCACAACCATATCTTCATATCAAATAACAGATTGTTTAGGTCGTGTAGTTTTAAGTGATAATATTAATAATCGCCGCTTAGTTAAAGTAGATATGTCAAAAATAACGACTGGAGCGTATTTAGTTAAGGTAGTTACTCCATTTGGTGAAGCTCAGAAAATAATTATGGTTGAGTAGATTGGTGTAATAAGTAAATCGAGCCTATTTTATTTTTAATTCGTCAACAAAAAGCCATGTTTTTCCGCCTGCACCTAAATGCCATGATGGACAAACCCCATAATTTTCAGCAATTACTTTAATGTATTGTGTTTTAGTATTAGAAAGATTTAGAGTGTAATTATTAATAAAACTACCTTCCAAATTATCAGAGAAAGTTGTGTTTATTTTTCCTAAAAACACAAAATCTTCTCCATTCGTTGAGCTAAAATACTCCACTTGTTTAGGGAAGAAGATCCAAGATTTAATGTCTTGCATGCAGCCTAAACTAATACTAGAAATTTCTTTTTTTTCTCTTAAATCAATGATGGCAATTAAATCTTCTCTGTAGCCTTGCCAATTTCCAGTTCGATAATTTTTGCCCCCTCTTAAATGGTCAATAAGAGTTTTGTCTCCTGCTGCTGCATATTGATTTGCATATACACTTTCTATTTTTATAGACTTCGTATTCTCGGTTTTGTAATAATTAGCAGAAACTTGTTTGCTCCATTTTTCTCCTTTTTTAATGCGGCAACTAATATTGGCATCAGTGGTAATAACAATAGGGGTGTCATATATTTTTTCATTATCATCATTAATCTTATAATAAATATTACCTCCAACAGCCGATCCTAATTCAACACTTAGTTTGTCAGTAAACGTTTGACTTTTTGCTATAAAATACGGAACAGGAATAATTTTATTTTTTTCAATTTTTGAAATAGGGATTGATTTATTTCCCCAATTAGAAGGGGTTTTCCCCATTTTAAAAGTTAATACACCTCCGTTGATGATGTTTGAATGTTTAATAAAGCTACTTTCAAATTTTTCTCCATTTAAACTAGCTGATTGGATGTATATATTTTTGTCAGATACATTTTCAGCGTTTATTATAAATGTATTTCCATTTTCTAAATTGATTGTTGTACTTTCAAATATTGGCGTTCCAATAGTATAATAATCAAGTCCAGGAGTTACAGAATAAAATCCCATTGCGCTCAGCACATACCAAGAAGACATTTGCCCACAATCCTCATTTCCAGAAAGTCCATCTGGAAAAGGAGTATATTGCTCCTCCAAAATTTGCCTTACAATTTTTTGTGTTTTATGAGGGGCCCCTACATAATTATATAGATAAGCCATATGATGACTTGGTTCATTACCATGCGCATATTGTCCAATTAGGCCAGTAATATCAGGCTGTTTTCTTCCAGAAGTTTCAGTTGAAGCGCGAAACATATTATCTAAATGTTGTTCATAGTTTTTTGCTCCACCCATAAGTTTTATATGCCCACTGATATCCTGTGGAGCAAATAAAGAATATTGCCACGCATTTGCTTCTGTGTAGTTAAAGTTGACTTCCTCAGGCCTGAATGGAGAAAACCAAGTATGGCTTTTTTTAGCTCGGAAAAAACCAGTAGAAGGATCAAATAGGTTTTTATAATATTGACCTCTTTGATAAAAAGTAGTTGCAATTTCTTCTTTTTCTAAAGAGTCAGCAAGTACAGCAATACACCAATCATCATAGGCGTATTCTAAATTTTTAGAAACTGATTCTGGTTCATCTGAAGCGGCAATAAATCCATTTTTTTTATACCAACTCAACCCCAAATCATTCTGATTAGCAGAAGATACCATGGCCTCTAAAGCAAGGGCCGCATCATAATCTCTAATCCCTTTTACGTAGGCGTCTACAATCACCGGAATGGCATGATAGCCAATCATACAGCCTGTATAGTTGGCTGCTAGTTCCCAAATAGGTAATTGCCCTCCTTCTTTGTATTGCCTTAGAAAAGTACGGATAAATTCATTAGTTCTTTCTTGTTGAATTAAAGTAAAAAGCGGATGAGTAGCCCTGAAAGTATCCCAAAGTGAAAAGACGGTATAGTGTTTATCTCCAGTATGGTGTTTTTGCAAATCTGTACCATTATAATTACCATCAACATCTATATATAAATTAGGATTAAGTAAAGAATGATAAAGGGCTGTATAGAAAATTTCTTTTTGTTCTTTTGATTCTCCTCTTACTACAATTCTGCTAAGTTCTTTTTCCCAAAGGGCATTAGTTTCAGCTTTTGTTTTTTCAAAATTCCAGTGTGGAATTTCAGCTAATAGATTTGCTTTTGCCCCATCCTTGCTTACAGCAGAGATCCCTACTTTTATTATTAGTGGCTTGTCTAATATCCCAAACTTCATTCCTGCAACCGATAGTTTTTTATTAAAAGTAATGTTTCTTAGTGTTTCAGAGAATTGTATGTAAAAATGCACTTTTTGCTCACTAGCCCAATTGTCTGAATAACGTATCCCTTGTAGCGTATTGCTATCAACCATTTCAATTTTGTAATTTAATAGTTTATCTCTATGTTCTAAATCAAGAACTACTTGCGCAGCTTCGTTTTTCGGAAAAGTATATTTGTGAAATCCAGCTCTCTTACTCACGGTAAGCTCTACGTTTACATTATAATCCTCCAAAAACACTTGATAAAATCCTGCACTTGCTTGTTCATTTTTATGAGAAAATTTAGAACGATAACCTGTATTGCCATTAGCACCATTGTTTAAAAATAACTCTCCTGTTGTAGGCATCAATAAAATATCGCCATAGTCAGAAACGCCAGTGCCGCTTAGGTGGGTATGAGAAAAACCATAAATAATAGAATCGGAATAATGATAACCTCCACAACCGTCCCATCCTTCTAAACGACTGTCTGGACTGAGCTGTATCATACCAAAAGGAGCACTTGCTCCTGGATAAGTATGACCATGACCACCTGTACCAATAAAAGGATTTACATATGTCGTTAAAGGGTTAGGATCTTTTTTGCAAGCTACAAAAAGCAGTAATATAAGAGGGAATATTTTTTTCATTGTTAATCTATTGTGTTACTTTATTATAAATTCATAAACCAATATAGTAAGCAGTATCCCTTTAGCAAAAGCTATATATGAGGCTAGAATAGGATTGTTAAGCATAAAATTGCGACGCCATCTCGATATTTTTTTCATTTTTAAAGTCTTTAATTTATAATTATTTCATCTACAAAAATCCAAGCCTCCGATCCAGCAGCAGGATGTTCTTGAGGTAATTTGCCAACTGTTTTGGCGCTTACTTTTAGGTATTTTGCTTTAGTGTTTTCTTTTTCAAAAGAAAAAGTATGTTTAAACTTTCCTT
>JAYZYW010000012.1:0-57929 GCA_036139835.1 Bacteroidota bacterium | reverse complement strand
TGGAGGACAAAGTTCTTACTACTCTCCAATAGAGACTTTCACTACAGCTGCAGCTTGTCCTGATTTAACTAACTTAACAGTACAGACTTTTAGTGGTAATCATACTAAAGCTGCATTTACTTGGGATACTACAGGTGCATACACTTATGCTAGAGTATTAATAAGAGTAGATACAGTTGGTTCTTCTTGGTTTACTGCTGGAGGTTTTGGTATATATTATCCAACACTATCTGTTGTTAAGTTTGGTTTAGTTGCAGGAGAATCCTACAGAGCTAGTGCAAGAGCTTATTGTCATCCAACAATTTCCAGATACAGATCATGGTGGTCACCATTTATCTTCTGGACTCAGCCAGGAACTCTAATAAGAATAGAGAGTGAGAACTCTTCTATAGATAACTTAAGTATTTACCCTAACCCAAGTAGAGATATTTTCAATATCACTTTTACAACAGAAGAAAAACAAAACTTAAAGGTTAGAATACTAAATGTAATAGGAGAGCAACTTATAAGTGAAGACCTACAACAATTCATTGGGGAGTACACAAAACAGATTGACCTAAGTAATAAAGCAAAAGGAATCTATTTCTTAGAGATAGAGACAGATAATGGGGTGATTAACAAGAAATTGATATTACAATAGGAGGGAAGAATGCAATCATCTCATCCCGCCTTTTTTCTACTTTTGTCCCAATGAAAAAACTACTTCTTATACTACTTTGCTTGCCTTTGCTATTTAGTTCTTGTGTAAATGATTCTCAAAAGAATAAAATTCAAGATTCTATTGCAGATACTATAGTTAGCTTTAGTGTCACTTCAAAAAACTCTGAATTAACCTCAAAATCAGGAAAAGACGTCTCTTTAAATGAAATGATAACAATAAATGTTGAGTCAAAAGGTAAAATTTTGTTTAAGACTTTTTATTTCACTTTAGATAATAAAGTTGATGGAGCGCTTAATTTTTACTCAAATAAAGGAAGCTTAATGTGTAATGCGCCAACCAAATTATCTATAATGAGTATGCCTCCAAATGGAAATGGGTTAAAAGTTTATAGTGCTGGAGATGATTTTGAGATTTCAGGAATGACTTTAATTAAGGTGAATTCAATAAATTTTGTAATTTCAGACATAGTATTAAATAAAAAAGCAGATTAACAATGAAAAAACTATTACTACTATTGTGTTTTTTACACCCAAAAGTATATCCGTTATATATTATAAATTAGATATGAGTTATAAAATAATTTATATATTTGTTTGTTAATCAATACTTTATTTGTTATGAAAAAATTTATTTTTACGTTAATCTTTATCTTCACCGCAACATTGGGGTTTAGTCAATGGGGAACCAATACAACAACTTATTCAAAAGATGCTTTTGGTAATACGGTTGCAAAAGATGCTTATGGGAATACAAAGTCCACTTATTCAAAAGATGCTTTTGGTAATACGGTGAAAAAAGATGCTTATGGGAATACAAAGTCCACTTATTCTAATGATGCTTTTGGTAACACGGTGAAAAAAGATGCTTATGGGAATACACAATCAACTTATTCAAAAGATGCTTTTGGTAATACGGTGAAAAAAGATGCTTATGGGAATACACAATCAACTTATTCAAAAGATGCTTTTGGTAATACTGTTGAAAAGGATTCATATGGCAATACAAAAGGGACGTATAAAAAAGATGCTTTTGGGAATACAATTTATACGCCTCAATAAGATTTATTAGGGGAATCATTCTTAATGGTTCCTTTTCCGCATTTTTTCTTTATAGTCTTAATATTTTTTGTAAGTTTACTTACATTAAAAAAATATTATGAATTGGTTAATTGTTCTTATTGTTTGTGCTGTTATAGGTGGAATAATTGGATTGTTATCTGATGATGGTTCTGGTGAGGGTGGATGTATGGGAGCTTTAGGGGGATTATTTGTTGGAGGTAGTTGTATTGTACAGATTATACTAGCTGTGCTTCCAATTCTATTCTTCTTCTGGTTGTTTGATGGATGTTAAGATTATCTTCCAAGAATCCAATTGTTTCTTATCATCTGTCATTAGTAAATTATCGCTCTCTCATTCCGACCATTTTCTTAGAAGGTTCGACTTTTCTCATCCCCATCTTAGTTATTTTTTTATATTCGCAGCCTTAATAATCTAAAAGAAATAACTCATGAGAAAATTAATTTATACATTTTTAGCTTTATCAATCGTTTTTGCAGCATGCAAGAAAGAAGAAGAAGAAAATAATCCGCCATCTTCTCCAACAATTGTCGGTATTTGGACACCTACTTCTGTAGATCTTGACACATCACTTACTGTAACAATGATGGGAATGGTTGTTGACTCAATGTCAGGATCAGGAACTGTTACTATGACTCCATATGATGCTGGTATTGAAGGAAATCTTCAGTTTACTAATAATGGAAACATGTTTGTTGATGGAGATACCCTTGATTATGTTTATTCAAACAATATGTTAACAATTACAGATGAGGACACGACATTTTCAATACCCTGTTCATTTACTAAAACAAGTCTTTCAATTACTATCTATGATATGAATATGGATACATCATGGTTAGAAATGGGTATCCCGATATCAATATCTTATTCGGTAACCCAAACAGTACATTGTTCTAAAAATACCATTATAAATAATAATATAGATCAAAGATTAGGAAATTCTAATAATAGTTGGTTTGTAAAACCAAAGATTGATAATATTTTAAAAAGTATTAAATAAACCTAAACAAAATAAGATAATTACTTTATAGGAAGCTACCAATGGTAGCTTCTTATTTTAGTAAGAGATCTTCTTTTATGCAATTATTTAATGATTTATGATTATGCAAATTTAATTGCAGATAAGTCAAAGTAATCCTCTCTTCCCGACTTTTTTTCTACTTTTGTTTCAATGAAAAAACTATTCTTTCTATTTATTCCTTTGATATTTATTAGTTGTAATAAAGACTCTCAGACATATGAGCAATATGGCGAAACTACTATAGATTCTACAAAAATAGACAGGAAAGTTCTTATAATCGGTATAGATGGATTTAGGAGTGATGTATTATTACCTGAATCTACTCCTTTTATGCATAGTATGTTTCATGGAAAGAATATTTATTATAATTCATCTCATATTGTTGAGCATTATACTGTAAGTGGACCAAATTGGTCTAGTATATTGACAGGAGTTCATTATAACAAACATAATATAGTTGATAATAGTTTTAGTGATCCTAATTACCTTCACTTCCCTCCATTCTTTAGATATATAGAAGATATACAGCAGAGTATAAATACTGCTTCTATTGTTAATTGGGAACCTATAAATACACACATATTATCTTCTCATGTAGATTATTCTAATTCTGAACCCAATGACTCTTTAGTTTTTTTATCTGTAAAAAAACTATTAGTAGAATCAGACCCTATATCTCCAGATGTTTTGTTCTTGCAATTTGATGAACTTGATGGAGCTGGACATAGTTATGGATTTAGTTCATCTGTTCCAGAATATGTAAATAAACTTTCAATACTAGATTCTTATGTACAGAACTTATTTGGTATGATACAAGAAAAAAGACATGAAGGAGAAGACTGGATGATCTTTATAGTTTCTGATCATGGAGGTGATGGAACATCTCATAGCGATAATAATAACCCTCATATTAAAAAGACTATATTATTATCTGAACATCCAAGTATTTCTTATAAGGAAGATTATATAAGCAGTCAAGCAGACTTATCCCCTACTATTTTATCTTTTCTTGGCATATTCAATACAGAATTTAATTATAAAACAGATGGGAATCTGATTTTTTTTGCTGATGACTAAATTATTTTATGAAGATAATTGAATAGACAGAAAATTCAATAATTTTTCTCGATGAAAAAAACCGGAAAATTTTACTTATATAAAAAGCAGAAAGAAAATTATACTACTGCTCTTACGAAATGTATTGAGGGTACTGTTGAAGATCTTCTTTCAAATCAAACCTCACCTAGAAAGCCAGGAATGTTACTGGGTAGAGTGCAAGCTGGAAAAACATTTGCATACTGTGGTATAATTGCATTAGCATTAGATAATGGTTTTGAGTCAATAGTTGTGTTAACTAAAGGAACAAAGTTCCTTTTGAGCCAAACATATAAAAGATTGAGGTCTGAATTTAAAGAATTTGTTGAAGATGACTTAGTAGAAGTTCTTGATATAATGAAAGTAAATGTGCTTTCTGGATATCAGCAAAATAAAAAACTTATTTTTTGTGTAAAGAAAGAAGATGACAATCTTAACAGATTAATTAGAACATACCGTAATCACGATCGCCTAAAAAAAAGTAAAACTTTAATTATTGATGATGAAGCTGATTTTTGCGGTCTTAGTTTTAGAAGAAATAGTGGAGAAATACAAGTAGGAACAATTATGGGGCAAATCAGTTCTTTCAGAAAATTACTCACTGACTCGGATTTTCTGTTAGTAACAGCTACTCCTTACTCTCTTTATTTACAGCCTGATGGATATCAGGAAATAAATGGGCAATTATTGGCACCAACAAGACCAGTATTTACGCATCTTGTTCCCAAACACGATAAATACATAGGAGGAGATGAATTCTTTAATCTGCCAAGTAATGAAAGCGAATCCATTTTTCACGACATATTTGAGGAGATAACAAATGATGAATTAAGAGTTTTACGAACGCCTAGAAGTATTAGATTAAATCCAAATATTCGAATTCATGGAGTTGATGGGTTATGGGATGCATTATTAAATTTTATAGTGGGGGGTTCAATCCGAAGAATCCAAGACAAAGAACAAAAGGTAACACCAAAAAAATATTCTTTTGTTGTACACACCGAAACACAGAAGGTTAGACACGATTGGCAAGCAGATATAGTTGCTTGCTGTCTTAGAAATTACTCTTCTTTATTACAGTTAGACTCTAAATCATTTGCTGAACTAATAAAAGTTTATTACGATTATTTTAAATATTCAATAAACAAATTATCAGATACTAAAATGCCTTCATTTAAGAAGGTGTTGGAAAGTGTGAAAAGCGCTCTAGTTGATGGTTATATCTGTGTGCAGACAGTTAATTCTGATACTGATACAGAGGCCTTAATGGATGAAGCAACAGGACAATTAGAACTTTCCTCTCCCTTTATGATTTTTGTGGGTGGTACAATTTTAGATAGAGGAATAAGTGTAGAAAATTTGATTGCTTTTTGGTATGGAAGATCGCCAAGAAGATTTCAAATGGATACAGTTTTACAGCATTTAAGATGTTTCGGTCCAAGACCAATTAATGATATGGCAATAACAAGAATGTATACAAGTTTGGGGATATACCGTGTTTTAGAAAGTATGCACAGAATTGAAAATGCATTGTGGGAATCGATTGAAAAAAATGGCCCAAATTGTCCCATTAATTTTATACAAAGGGAATTGGAAGGCGTAATCCCTTGCTCTCCTAATAAACTGCTATTATCAGATGTTCATACTATTACTGCTGGCAGACGTATCTTGCCAATCGGGTTTAACACACAAACACAATCTATACAGAAAAAAATTACAATGCGTGTAGATCATATTCTACATTTATTATACAACCCATATCAACAGGATTTATCTACAATAATAAAAATATCCTATACAGAGTTTTGTAGTATTATGGATAATATTTGGGAAGGTTTGCTTTTTGAGGATCATTACCAGTTACCATTAAGTGAGATGAAAAGTCTTGCAAAGCATTTAATAAAACAAGATAAGGATACAAATTATATAAACCTCATTGTTCGAACTAACAGAAATATAAGTAGAAAAAGATTTGACGGAAGATTTGAAGATGTTCCTGATACTGCTGCTGGGTCAAAAAGCGAATTACAATTGGCAAGAAAACATGGAATGAAAACCCCAACATTAATTCTACTAAGACAAAATGGAAAAAGTGATTTAGGGTGGCAAGGAGAGGCATTTTGGTGGCCAATTTTAGTTGCACAACAAGAATTAACAACCACTTTATTTTCACGCACTTAATTAACCTAGCAAAGTCATTTTTTAGGTAAGAAATACACCAAATTATTTTGTAGTCTCATTTTTTTTTTGTATGTTTGCAGTGCAAAAAACCCAGTTTATCAGGGGTCTTTAACAGGAAAATCCTGAAGATCTAACAACTAAGATGAGCATGATAAATTGGTCAAAGCGGCAATTTATTATGTATCATTTTAAAGTGAAAAAAATCATAAACTCGGGATTCCAAATCCAAAATTTTATCAGTAAAGATTATACAGCATATTCTGTTTTGCTTTCTCCTATTTTCCAAATTTGGATGATAGGTGATTTTATTTTTAATAAATTATTAAAATAACGTTATGACAAAAAAACAATTAAAAGAAAAGAAAGAAGTAGCGAAGAATCTAATACTGGATTCTGTAAATCAGAAAACCAATTCACAACTTCAAGAAGATTATGCAAAACACTTAAACAATCTTCACAGAAAGGGGTTGCCATTAGTAGCTACGCAGCAATTTCTAGGAAGTATTCGAGATAGTGGATACAAATCAACCGGTTCGGCCATAAATGAAATGGTTGATAATTCGATAGAATCCGGTGCTGACCAAATCTTCATCTATTACTATACCCGTCCACAAAGCAACGAGATCACTGATATATTTGTGATCGATAGTGGTACCGGCATGTCTAAAGATGTATTGAAAACAGCTGTTATGTGGGGTGGGACGCATCGTCATTTGAAAAAAGGAAACTTTCTGGGGAAGTATGGTTTTGGATTACCAAGTTCAGCATTATTTTTAAGTGAAGAATACGAGGTGTATTCAAAGAACAGTAAAACCGATTGGTATTCAATTTCTATCAACAAAAAGGAATTAGAGAAAGAAGATGGTAATTTAGTTCATAAAGAAACAGGTATGGTGATGGTGCCAGAACCAGAAAAAAAAGATATTCCTAAAAAGGTACAAGAATACCTATATGAAAAACAAAAGATTTCAACCTTAACATCAGGAACCATTGTACATGTAAAATTTCCAAAAAAATATGGTGGTTTGACTTGGGGCTATTCAACACCACAAAATTTTCATAGTTCCATTATTGATAATTTATCAGAAACTTACCGATCAGCTATCTTTAAGAAAATAACTATCAAAGTCAACAATGTTATTATAGCACCAAAAGATCCATTATTCTTAGAGCCAGAAGCATTTTTACACCATAAACGGGGACTTAATGATAAATTTACTGAAGAGTATGATAAAAAACTGATTAAACATGATGGAACAAAAGAAGGGTTTCCTTTTGAACCTACTACAGAAGGAAGAAAGAAACTTTTTGATATGGGAATTATTGCCAAGAGATATGAATCCTCTAAATTCCAAATCAAAAATAGCCAAGGGGAATGGGGAAATATTACCATAAGGTTTGCTTTTTATCATCCAAAGTTTGTTCGTCTTTGGGATCCAAAAAATAAGAATCTTTCGGCTATGCCGGGTGATCAATCTGACGATTTCGATGCTGATGGTATGCCAATGAAAGGAAGGTGGACCACATTAAAAAAATATCAATATGCTATTATTACGAGAAAAAATAGACAAATTGATGAAGTAACAAGAACTAGCTTTGAAAATAAAAAGAATAATATGGTTTTACAAAATCAATCTCGTTATTGGAGAATGGAGATAGATTTTGATCCTATACTAGACGAATATTTTGGACTTACAGTAAATAAACAACAAATTACACTAAACAAGAAAATATGGGATCTTTTATCTGACAAAGGTATTCCACAGTTTCTTAGACAACTTGACAATAAATCAAGAGACTTGTTACGTGAACAAACATTAGAAAAGGTAATTAAAAAACGAGAAAAGGAATCTTCTAAAGCAGAACAGGTAACTAAAAAACATAGTAAGCACTGGTCGCCAGAAACTTGGAGTGAAGATGTACTACTAATTGGAGTAGAAAATGCGAAAAAAGAGGTTGCATCTATTTTAGAAAAGAAAAAAATTGATTTAGATGATTTAGAGGAAGATAATTTGAGCCCTAAAACAAAAGAACTCATTGCAGAAGCAGTAAATGAGTTGGAGAGAGATATTAAAAAAAGGCCTTTTATTACTGCTTTAGAATCCAGAGGGACAACGGCACCAATTTTTGATGCAGAACTTATCGCTCCTGGCAGATGTAAGGTAATATACAATACAGATCATCCCTTAATAAAAGAATTTTATATTAATGAGGGAGTAGGCGATATGACTACTGATATACTTGATATTTTATTTATTTCCTGGGGGCAGTTATTGTCTAAATCTGGAACAATACCTGCAATGGAAATGAGACAAAGAATTGCAACGATATCTGAATATAGTAGTATCAATTATGAGCGATTAGCTAGAAAATATGGAATGAATAATATTACTAATACTGCACCTGATGAAGATTAATAGTTATTTCTATAATATTAGTACAAGACTTTACAATGAGTTGTTATGTGCTAAAAATTCCATCAGAATAGCAATGTGTTATTTTACAAATGCAGACATATTAAAATTACTTGCCAACAAAGCCTTTGCTGGTATTGATGTGGAAGTGATTGTAGATAAAAATGCATCCATTAACATGCAATATTTTGATTATCTTTCGGAATTAGGGTGTAAGATCTATGTAACTACAACTTCTTCTTTAATGCATAATAAATTTTGTGTGATTGATAGAGAAACGCTTATTACTGGTAGTTACAACTGGACCTATAATGCTGAGAGAAATTTTGAGAATACAATAATCTTAGAAAACGTAAAATCAGAAGTGATTTCACCGTTTATAGAGGAGTTTGAATACTTAAAAGACATTGCATGTGTACAAATAGTAAATAATGGGGTAACAGTAGAGAATCAGTTTTTAACCCCATTAATAAAGCACAGATTAGGCTTGTCAAAATACAAGCCCTACATATATAATCCATTGTGGGTTGCAAAAGAATATAAATCATCAGAATGGATTACAGATTTTTCTTGGCATCCATTTCGATTTAAGAAGTTTAAAATAAAAGAATTGTATTCATCAAAAGAAAACTTATTGTTAAATAACTATCGGCATATTTGGTTTTTAAATTCAAATCCGATTTGTATTAAAGTTAAATGTGAAAACTGTAATGAATTGTTGGTTGGGGCATGGTTTCAGATGCATTTTATTGAGCATTTTGCATGCCCCTCATGCCAAACACCATATACGCAGCAATTGTCAAAAAAATTGTTAAAAACTGCTGCTTAAATATGAACCGATTAAACTATTTTCAATTAGTTTAGTCAAATAAATAGAGTTAGTTCTTTCAAATGCTTAAAAAAATTACTGAAATTACCTTTTGTCTAACACACTCCCTGTATTTCATAGTGGGCAAATAACAAGGAATAATTGAAATACTACACGAAAAAGCATTCAATTTTCCCAAATTAAAGTAAAAAAGTAACATTAACCAAATTAAAATTTGGCGTATATAAACAAGTGCATTTATGCAATGTTATTAATTACATGTTGACTTAAATTATTCATCCAGGAGACCAGCCATCTCTTATTTAGAAAGAATAATTGAACAAACAAAAATTAAGGAGGTTACCAGGATTGGCTTGGAACCATTAATTTCTACTTTGTAGAGATGGGACAAGAAGAAAAATAACCGTTTTTGATTAACCTCCATTAACATAATATTAATTTAAAAATTAAGACAATGAAACAATTAATGATGGAGGAAGTAAAGCCCTCACAAAAAAGATGCAAAAAAGCATCAAAATTAAGCCAGTACAAAAACACAGTGCTGACAGATTTTCCAAAAGCTAAACTAGTATATATTAAAGGTTCGCCAAGAATTTTTTTGGATGGAAAAGATATTTCTACACAACATCTTATGCCAATTCCAAAAACAGAAGAGGAAACTTGGTTCAATGCTACACAATACCTTTTTTTTATCGATGGATGGAAAAATTCTAGCTATCTAGAGCAAAGATATTTAGCGGAACAAATAGCTTAAATATCATTAGTTCACCAAACCGGGGGCCCCTGATAGATCCCCCGGGATAGGTGGACTATGTAACCCTATTTATTAATCAAAATAATAATAATTATGAAACTAAAGAAAGTAAAAAACATTAAGTCGCCTAAAAAATTACAGGTGCCTATTTTAAGTAACACAAAATTTGATGACCTTCTATCTTACAAGGGAGGGTTAACGCCCGCAACATCATATGGTATATATGGTGATGCTGGAAGCGGAAAGTCAAGCGTTGCATTTTACATATCAGGTAAAATTGCAAAAACATCTCTACGTGTATTAAACATACAGTGCGAAATGGAAGAGCCTGATATAGAGGAGTATAGCACTAGAATTGAGATGGGAGAAGTAGTTTATTTGGATCTTCTTAATTCAAAAAATCCCAAAAAAGAAATAGAAGAAAAATTGGCTCTTGGATGGGATGTTGTTACTATAGACTCTATTAATGAACTAATGGAATCTATTATGATTCAGAATAATGAAAAAAGATATGTTGTGGAGAAATATTTACTACAACTATTTACTAAGCACAAGAAAGGAGATAACAAAAAAGGGAAGTTTACCAGTTTCTTTATTGTTTTTCAAATTACCAAAGGCGGAAACTATAAAGGAAATAAGCGTATTGAACATATGCTTACTGGCATGTTTCGAATTGTTAAAGGAGAGGGTAATAATTGCAGTCGCTATATAACTGCAATAAAAAACAGAAAAGGAGAAACAGACAAGCCACTGTACTTTAATTTTTCTAATGAAGGAAAACTCATTTTTGATACCAAGTTAAATGGGAGGCAACAGTCTTTAGAGAAAACTGTCGAGAAAAACACTTCTGTTTCATCTCAAGCAGTGGAAACTTTTGATGATTGGATCTCTGACTCTTCGACACAAGATTCTGAAATACTTGAGGTCGTTGACACTACTAGTAAGAAAGCAGGAGAATTTGATGTTATATTAGCAGTTGCTGGTGGTTCTAAACTTGCAGTAGTTAAACTTGTAAAAGAATTTACTGGATTAGGACTAAAAGAAGCCAAAGACATAGTTGATAGTGCACCAAAAGCAGTAAAAGAAGGTGTGGCTAAAGATGAAGCAGAAGCTTTGAAAACCGAACTTGAAAAATTAGGTGCTGAAGTAGAATTAAGACAATTCTATGGATCAACTTCTTTCCTAACAGACTACATTAACTAAAATAATAACCAGAGGGGGCTTAAGAGCCCCTCATAAAATTAATTAAAATGACAAATAATTTTGAAGTACTTGCAGCAACAGAATATGAAAAAACAAAGAATGTTGCAATTAAAGCTCAACCCATTTCAAGGCCAGTTAAACTTACCGACATTGAAATGAAGAATGACTCTTTTATCGAATATAAAGGTAAAAGATTACAATTAGACGAGAATGCCAAGAAGGACCTATTTCAATTACTTGGTCTTAGCAGGGGTATGTTGAGTCAAATTGAAAATTACTCTTCAGCTAAACAGAAAATAAAATTTGTTGAGTGGTTTAGAAACGAAACTGCTAATAACTCTACAATGACTTTACTGATGCTTGTGAATCCAAAAAACAAACATGTTATTGGTTTTAAAAAACGTAAGCATGATTTAATATCTAATGTAAGTTTCTTGGATCTTGCCGAAAACATTATAAACCGAAATAATTTAGAGGTAAATGAAATGTCGGTCGATGACTCTGGGAATGTAAATATCAACACCTTACTTCCAGAGAATTACTGGTCTGTAAATGGTATTGCAGGCGAGGATTTTATCTCTGGGATTAGTTTGACTAACTCTATTAATAGTGGAGTGCAACTATCAACCTATTTAGGTCGATTAATTTGTACCAATGGAATGATTGCAAATAAACTAGAGGAAAGTTGTCAAATGAAGGATCTAAACCATACGACTTACAATAATTTCCTTGATGTAGTTGAGGCTTTAGAAAGTAGAAACTTCAAGCCCCAATCATTTGATAAACACGTGTTCAGTGCAGTAAATACACGAGCTTCGATTCATGAAATGATGAGGGCCAGACATTTGCTTTTAAACACTTCAGTAGTGAACAAGCATTCAGTGAATGAATATTTACCAATCAATCATGCTGAGACTGAGTATAAGAAATTGGGGATTAATATGTATAAGTTAAGTGCTAAAGAAAAGCGAAATGCTGAATCTCCAATGAGTGTTTGGGAGTTGATTAATGTGATTACTGATTTCGCTTCTCATAATAATCAAATAACAGATGCTCAGGGGCATAAACTACAAAGTCAGTCAGGAGAACTCTTTTATGGAGATTATGATATGGCAAATAAGGTGCCTAGCCCATTTCCCGCATTAATTAATAACTAAAAACACAATACAATGACACAAAAAATAGGATTTAAAACTAAAAAACAGCTAAAGAAGGAAAAAGAACAAGTCCAAAAAACACCATCATGTCCTTCAGAAATTGGGCAGGACAAGTATGAGTATTTAGCTCTCAAAATGCTTTCCGAGCGCCCATATCATTACTCTAATGGAATCAAAGAGAAATTTGAAAAGATGAGACAATTTATGATTTTTCAATTTCCAGAGGCTTCGCTTGATGTAAAATTTGAAATGCTAACTGATTTTGTAACAATTGGCATCGCATATCACTTAGAGAAAACTGAAACTAATAATTTAAAACTATAATAATGAAAACAATATTGGAAAAACCATTCGTATTTAAAGAAAAGATTGAATCAGTAATTAATTCATCTTGGATAACAAGGCTTTTTAATTGGCAATCAATCTTAATTTTACTCTCTGAAATAAAGGCAATTGTATATGATGCAATGCAGATTAATGAAAGATTGCTAGTAGAGAATTCAAATCTTCAAGAAACACTTACTATCAAACAAAATAATGTTGATCACTGTAATGAAGAAATTAGATCTCTAAAAAGTGATAATAAGATTTTTCAGGAACGTATTAATCATTTAACTCCCTTAGCTCAAACCAACAAAGAATTACAAGAAATTGTAAATAAGTATGAGCAAAAAGAGAATTCTCGTAATTTGGAGCATAAAAATTCTATTAATCAATTAGATGCAACTCAGCAAAAATTAAATGATGATATCCAAAGAAGAATTAATGAGCAGGAGCAAGCAAGGAGTGATGCATGGGAGGAAAAAAGAAAAACCTGGAAGAGTCATCAGGATTTGGTTCAGACAGTAATTAAGCACTTATGTGATTTACATGGAATTGCTTATATAGATTCTTTTCCATTTGAAGGTAAATCTCCTGACAACACGATACAAATAGTTAATGATTATGTAATTTTTGATGCAAAGGCACCATATAATGATAACCTTGATAATTTTCCAACATACATTAAAAATCAGGTTTCAAGCATTGGAAAATACGGAAAATATAAATCGGTACATAAACATCTGTATCTTGTAATTCCATCGAATACTGCCGAGGTTATCAAAGAGAAAGTTTATCGTGATTCTAGCTATACTGTTCATGTAATAACACTAGACTCCCTTGAAACGATTTTATTAAGCCTAAAACAAAGAGAGATTTATGAGTGTTTCGAAACCCTAGGTCCAGAAGATAGTGAAGGTATTGCAAGAGTGGTTAGCGGTTTAATGAGTTTTGGAAAAAGAACTGTTCAAGTTAATACTTTCTTTAATGATTGGCTTTTAAATTTTCTTAAGGACAATATCCACCTACTTCCTGAAGATATATTGCAGCAAGCGACAGAAATGGAGTTGGGACAGAAGATTAATCCTGCTAATCAGAAATCAAATGAGTTAATTGATCTTGATGAAGAGACCACAAAGAATGAAGCTGTAAAAACCATTGCACTCCATCAAGCCAAAGTGAATTCTATAAACCAAATAAATATTAAAGAAGATGAAAAATAGATTATCTAAAAGATTAAAAGATCCAATTACTTTTAAAACGCTCAATGAACTGAAAGAAGGAGTTTTTTATATGAGTCAAGGTAAGGGAATATATTGTATTTGTATTGATTGGGAGATTGTGAGGAATAAAGAAGATTATCAAAAAAATAAATATTTGATAGACACTTTTCTGGTAGATGAAGGGTATTTGATAAAAAAACACCAACCTTATAAATTAGACGTAACACTTAAAGAGTCTCCTGCCCCATGGGATGATGACACTACCCAATCATACAAAAAGAAGAGAGTTTTTATTTTAATTTACGATATTGAAATATTTACACCTTAGATTATGTCTCGAAACCTTGTAGATCCAAAAGATTTTTTAAGAGCTCAACGTCAATCAGGATACAAAAATGCTTGCGCATCACTTGCAGAAATTATTGAGAATGCAATTGATGCGCTTGCATTTAATATTCATATCACTATTATAAAACAAGATGATGTATTTAGCATAGAGATTAAAGATGATGGATCTGGAATGTTGCAAACTGAGTTAGATCGTGCATTTTTATTTGGAGGAACAACAAAAAAAGATAAAAAGAATAGTATTGGCTGTTATGGGGTTGGCTTTAAGCAAGCTGGCTTATCTTTAGCTCGTAGAATAGAATTTTACACACGAGCAAAGGGGAGTAAAGAGTATTATAACTATTTAGATTATGATGAAATTCAAAAAAATGGAAAGTTAGCACTCGATTCAAGTATAGTTTCAAAAAAAAAGCAATTAGATTCAAACGGAACATTAGTAAGGTTGACCAAGGTTGACAGGCTTGATGTAAAATATTTTAATGCTTTTATCAAAAAATTAAAATTGTGCTTTGCAATTAGGTACAGATACCTTCTATTTAGAGATAGTGTTCGATTATATTTAAATAATGAAAGAATACAGCATTGGGATCCTCTATATGTTATGGAAAAGGGGTGGAGCCCAACAGGAGGTAAACAATATGGAAAGACCCTTAAATATAACGTTAGAGTGCCGCATTTTAATTCTATTTCTCAAATACTTGTGAGGTTTGTAGAATTACCCATTCAAGAGTGGTCTTATCTTCCAAATAAAATAAAAAAGAAGATGCTTATAACATCATACAAAGGAGTGTCAATCATTAGATCTGATGTAGAGATAGATAGGGGAAGTTATTTTGTAAAGCCACATCAAAATTATGATTATTGGTGGAGGATGGAAATTGTTTTTGAGCCAGTATTAGATCAGTTCTTTGGTGTAACAAATACAAAACAAGGTATCAGCCCTAACAAATATATTACAAATATTTTGAATAATGATCTCCAGTCAATAAGTAGGGATTTATACTCCAGAGTTATTAAAAAGTTTATCTCACTAAGATCAGAGTCTTCTAGTAAGACTAAAAGGATAATAAATGAAAATGATAACTTTATTGGGAAAAATTCAAAATGTTTGGTTTCAATTAATGAGAAACGCTCAAACAAGCAATTGAAATTTTCTTATCTGGCAAAAGAAATATTATACGAATATGAGACTAATGAAGGATGCGATGTTATTACTATAAATAAACATCATCCTATTTACTCAGAAGTATTTACAAAAGTAAGAAATGATGAGGCAAGGGTATTTGTTGAATTATTTATATTTGCATTGATCGAGGCAGAAAGAAATGTATTAAGCATAAAAAAACAAAAAGAATTTCAGAAATATCTCTCTAAGATATTAGCTTTGTACTTTGCTTAATATGATAAAAAAAATCCCATATAATCCGACTTTCACATTCCCTGAGAACAAAGATCTTTTCGAGAAGTATTTTAAAAAAATTTCAAGAAGCATCAAAAAAGAAAATAGAGTTGAATTTCTTGTTAGTTGCAAGAAAGAATTAATCATTACTAATGATCTTTCGGATGCTTCCCTTGAATTAATGTTTACCAAAAGTTTAACACTTGATTTGCTATTAGTGAATTGGAATTACAAAAATGGGTTTATGTTTTTCTCGGACGACAAGCCCTCAAAACAGATTGTAATGTCAAAGCAAAACATCGAAAGAGATGCTTTTATGGCAAAAGAGACTATTCAAAATTTTGTTTCAAAACTACATCGTAAAAAATATTATAAGGATAAGTGGGTTTCTATATTCTCACTATACAGAGATGGTCAGCAGATGGCTAAGGAGTTAAATAATATCAATAGAAGAACTAAAAATGAAAAACAGAGAATACTGCAATTAAAAAAAATTATACAGCCATATGTTCAGGTTGTAAATGAAAAAGATAAATGCGAGTTTACTGGTTTAAGATTACTAGATATTTGGAAATATTTTAGACTTAATTGGACTTCCGTTTCTAAGCCAATACCTGGTCGATCTATGAAATTTTTAGTCAGAGACGCTGCAGTTGAGAATCATCCAGTAATTGGGGTTTTTGAATTAAACAGTGCAATGGCTCAATTATCAGTAAGAGAGAAATTAATAGGCTGGAATAATGAAAAGATAATAGAGTATATTATAGCAAATCCCAATAAGAAAACATCTAATTGGCTGTTTCGTATGTTTAACAAACAGTTTGACGCGATTAAGATTGATGACTTGATTGACAATAAATTAATTTCTAAATCTAATATAGAAAAGCCAAATGATGTCATAATACAAAGATTAAGAGTCTTGTCGTTAGAGGCAAAAGAAAAACACATTATGAATCCAGGTGAAATAAAAAAATTATTAGCATCTGACAGCATAGATTGGGAAAATGTCTCTACTACAAATTTATACTTAAGCAAGAGGTTAAATAGGTTACAATTATTATTATCAATAAAAAAAGATTGCGATTCATTTTTTAACAATAATTTAGATGCTTCTTCAATAAATGATCTTTGTAAGCAGAATCGTTTTAAGAATGCAATCGGTAAATTAATTCGATTACATAAAGGTTCATTGGTAGGTAATGAGATTGCGGATATATCTACATGTGGATCAGTACAAGGTCCATATTCGTTATTATTGGGCGGAAAATTAGTATCCATGTTATTGTGTTCACCTGAAATCATTAATGAATACAAGAATAGGTATGCATCAAGAGCAACTAAGATAGCCTCTGGAATGAAGGGTTGTGCTATATATCCTAAATGTAATTTAGTTTTTCTGGGTACTACATCATTGTATGGTGACAATGCTTCGCAATACAATAGAATAAAAATTCCATCATCTATCTTTTCTAATAGAAGAAAAAACAATTGTATAAAATATATTAGAATTGGTAAGACAGAAGGCTTTGGTAGCTTTCATTTAAGTACTACAACAAAATTATTGTCGGATATTTATTTAACTCGTTTGAATCTTAGAAAAGTGAATTCAATTTTTGGTGAAGGAGCGAACCCTAGATTAAGAGCTCTTAGAGCATCTCTTGATAAACTACATTTAGATGCTGCACAAATACTCAATCATAAAAACCCAAGGATTATTTATGCTATTCCTTTAGCAGTAAATTATAGAGATTATTTGTTAGGATTAGAAAAAGTTCCTAAGTATCCTTTTTCTCTTAAGAACGGAAAAAAAATAACAAAATTGATTTCTGATTACTGGATTAGTCGTTGGCTTTCAATGCGAACAAAAAACCAAAGTATCATTGACAAGGTTTCAAAGCACGATATATATTACCCAATAAATCATATCTCAAGAGTTGTTATTAAAGAGAAAACCAATCAAACTAGTTTAGAGTTTTGATAGGGTGGCGAGAGTGGATATAATACAGTTATTAGAGAGTAAGGAGTATAGATTTGCTAAAACTATGCTTGACATACCCCATTATTATACTTTAAAAAAAGAATGGGATAATCCCATTGAGTTTGAGAATACCGTATTGTATATTAGAAAACATGGGATGAAAGAACTCTGGAAAGATGGACAATATTACATCTATCTTTATGCTAATGGATGGAAATATTGGTCCATGGGATCTCCTGTTTCAGAAACTATTTTAATTAATAGGGCTGAAGATAAGGTTAGTGTATAATCTCAATTGTATAAAACTTTTATATATTTTGAACATTAATTCTTTGAAATCTAGAGTTTACAATACGGTTTACAATTAGAGGTTTTATTTCTAGTAAATTGTCGTCCTCTCATCCCGACTTTATTTTTTATTATTTTAGTGATTTTACAACTATATCGCATTTTGAAGCTAGAATAAAATCATTTTCATGTAAGCCATTTATTTTATGAGTAAATAGTATGATGGTTACTTTTTTGTAATCAATGTGTATAAAAGGGTGATGACCTTCTTTTTCAGATAACTTAGCAATCTTATTAGAAAAAATAATTGCATCAGTATATTTAGTAAATATATATTCTTTTCTTATCTCTTTATTTCTATAAACTGTCCAACCATCTTCTAGTTGATTCATTAATGTATTAATTTCTTGATGTTCAAGCGGTGGGATCCCTCCTTGACAAGGAATGCATGTTTTTTTACTTATCATTTTCATTATAATTATTGAGAAATAAAATTTATTTGTAATCTTGACAAAAATATATAAATAATCATGAGGTACGTATTATATGATGGTGATTGTCAATTTTGTTCCAATTTAGCACATAAAATATCTTCTTTAATTGAAGGTTCAGACACATTGTTCTTTTCTTTTAACTCTTTTAATGGAAGGGAGTTAATATCTAATTATGGTATACAAAATATAGATTCTGTTATCTATATTAATTCTCAAGAAAAAATATTTTTAAGAGCTACTGCAGTATTAAATGTTTGTAAATTCATGAAGTTTCCGTATAATCTTTTTTACATATTTAATATATTACCTAATCCTTTTTTAAATTTAGTGTATAATTTTATTTCAAAAAATAGAAATAATATATAATACTTGAAATATGAATAAAAATATATTTGGGGATCCGTTAATTATATGTAGCCAAGAGCCGTTAACAGGATATTTTAGAAATGGCTGTTGTGATACAGATGATACTGATTTAGGAATGCATACTGTTTGTATTATTGCTACAAAAGAATTTTTAAAATTCTCAAAAGAAGCAGGAAACGACCTTACAACTCCATTTCCAGAGTTTGGTTTTGATGGAGTTAAACCTGGAGACAGATGGTGTTTATGTGCTTTACGTTGGAAAGAAGCTTTTCAAAATAACAGTGCTCCAATGGTTGTTTTAGAAGCCACTAATGAAAAAACACTTGATGTGATTCCTATGGAAGATTTGATTCCATATGCATATAAGAGATTGATTTAACTGATAAAGTAAAAGCTAGCGGTGCAGAAAGTGGTGAAAAATTTAGCTTTATAAATTGTTGTAATCATGTAAGAAGAGGCTGAGGGTAATCCTCTCATCTCGACTTTATTACTTTGTTGCAATTAAATTTCTAATTATGAAATCAAAAACGTGTTATTTATTGCTTTGTGCTGCATGGGCAGCAGGTTTTATCTGCTTGATGTATCACACTTTTACACAAAATGGATTGGAACCAATTCCAACACTTGGAGTCTATGCCCTTTTTCTAATTGCTGCTGCAATGGGATGTCCTTACTGTCACTCGTCTTGTTGTAAAAAGGAGTAGTGATAATTTATTTTTTTATATTACAAGGTGATTAATAAGAGACTACTCCTTCAATAAGATAGTTTAATTTATTTTTTTAACAAGGGATCTTATTACTCGTTTTGCACTTAAAATACCATTATTATGGTACTGTAATCCAGATCTGCATGCTTGAGTCCAGTATATATCTGTACATTTATCATCAATCTTTTTCCATATGTCATTTCTGTTAACAGAATTTTCTAATGTAAAGACTGGCAATTTAGGCTCATATACTTTTACAATCTTTGAATTGTCAATATTATTTGATATAAAGTCTGTATAGTTTTCTTGATTATAAACAAATGTGATTACATATTCTAAGTTTTCTTCTGCCATAATTGGTTTTATTGTATTTGTAATATAAAAGTTGCCTGTTACTTTATTTTTATATGTTTGATGAATCCATGGCATATTTTTTATGTTAGAGATATCAGCGTGTAATATAACATAACAATCCATTTTGTCCCATTTCTCTAGTTCATCTATTAATTCTTTAGGTCCTAGGTTTTTAATTAAAGGTAATGCTTGAAATGGTTGCGTTGCAACAATTACATAGTCAGTTAACCATTCTTTTGTATGCGCACTTACTATTAACTTACCGTCTTTCTTTCTTTTTATATTCTGTACAGTTGTATCTAAGTATTGTTTATATTTTTCTTCCTTTAATAATATTTTTTCTAATTTATGAATTAGACGCCCATCCAAAACACACCATCTGTCTTCGTTTTTTAGATAATTCTTATATCTCATTTTAATGGGTAATGCATATTCAAAAATAAATGCTCCAAATATATGTGCTGGTTGAATATCAACATCTTCAAATCTACACCATGTATTTATTCCTATCCAGGGCATAAAAACATGTGTAAACACAGGAGAATTAATCAATTTTGATCCAAGAACATCTTTTACACTTTTTTTTGATTCAGGCCGCAATTTAAATTGCCTATAGAAAAGGAAAAGAATTCTAATTCCATCTATAATTTCTTTAAAAGAACATTGTTTATAGATTAATTTAAGAAATGTAATGAATCCGGACCCCATTCTCGTTATCAATATCTTATCTTGCATTACTATTGCCCCCTCTAATTTGTCAAACTTATGTGGAGTTTGGGATATCCCATATTCTCTACATAATTCAAGATAATGAGGTTGTTGTGCTGGAAGGGTTATGATTACGGTAGTAGCATAATGTTTTCCATTTTTCATATATGGATCATTATTACCTCCAACAATATTTCTTTTTTCTAATAATGTTACATCAAATCCAGCATCAATTAAATATTTTGCACTTGACAACCCACTTATACCTCCACCAATAACAACAACTGACTTCCCTTCTCCTCCTTTAGAGGGCATGTTATTTAAATTTGCATCTTCTTCTAGGAATTTTGATGTTGATTTTGGGTGTTCTTTAATCAATAGCAACATCAGTATTATGATACATGTAAAAATTAGAAATAGTGTAATCAATGATTCTATTTTTTTACAAAAATAACTATATCCTAATAATTATTAGACTTGAATTAGCAAATTGATTAGTGTTGAGAAAAGTGGTGAAAATTTTAGTTTGTAGACTTGCTGTAGACATATAAAAAAGGGTAGAGGAATCCTCTCATCCTGACTTCTCTCTCTTTATATTTCTCATAAAATTTTTATAATTTTGCTTTTATTAAAATTACTATTATGATGAAGCGATTATTTTTTACACTATTTGTTTTTTTTTCGATATATACGAACGCACAAAATTGGCAAACATTTACTGACTCAATCCCGACGCTTTCATCACCTCGATCTACGGATCTTAATGGAGATGGTGTGATGGATGTAGTAATAGGAGGTGGAACTGATAGTGTGTTTAGTGATAACGGGATAATGGCCTACAATGGTGTAGATGGCTCTTTACTTTGGAAAAGGTCATCTCGAGATGAAGTATTTGGAAGTGCTATTTTCCAGGATATCACATCTGATGGGATCAACGATGTAATCATTGTTGGACGTTCGGCTCAATTGCTAGCAATAGACGGGACAAATGGCACATTACTATGGGACTATTTTCCTTACAGTACGAATCCGGCTGATAGCGGGCTTTTTAATTTTTACAATCCTCAATTTATTCATGACATTGATGGGGATACTTATCCTGATATTCTTGTTGCTAACGGTGGAGATCATACTGCTCCTGCTTGGCAATCTAATAGACCTCCTGGACATTTGATGGTGGTAAGTGCTCTCACAGGAAACCTTATCATTAAAGCTGTTGTTCCAGATAGTTCAGAGATTTATTGCTCTCCAATAGTTGCAGATATTCAGAATACAGGTAATAAATGGGTCTTATATGGGACAGGAGGGGAAAATTTTGGCGGAAATTTTTATGCAGTTTTACTTTCGGATCTTTTACTGGGTAATATTACTGGATCTATCATTTTAGCAAGTGATCTAAATAAAGGTTTTATTGCGCCAGCTGCCATTCATAAAACAGATTACGGTACCTATGATATTATCATTCAATCGTTCGATGGGCTCGTAACAAAAATTGCTGGACAGACATTTTCTCCGATATGGACCTATCAAAAACCAGGAACAGAATCAAGTGCCGAACCAGTAATTGGGAATTTTACAGGTGATTTGACTCCTGACGTGTTATTAGTTCTATTTAAAGGAACTGCTCCTTCGTATAACGATTATTATCAGGTAATGCTTGATGGTAATGATGGCACCGTGAGCTTTTTAGATAGTTTGGGTGCTATCAATTTCTCATCTTCAAATTCAGTAGACCTTAACAATGATGGGCGAGATGAAGGACTTTATTCTATAACCTATTTAGATGGGGGGTATTTTAAAAATCGTGTTGAGTCAATCGATTTTACCACAAATACGATTAATACGCTTGATCAAACAAGAACAGGTGTAAATATAGGCTCAACTCCACTCATAACCGATCTAGATAATGATGGACTATTAGACCTGATATATTCAGTAAAAAAAGACAGCTTAAATCCTATGGGATGGAAAGGTATTTATGTTTATCGTCACGAATTGACATCTATTGTTCCTAATTCAGGTATTGCTTGGGGAAGTTATTTAGGGACCAATATGGATGGGGTATATAATTCTGAATTAGTTGATTGTGGAAATAGCTCTGTTATTTCTAGCGTTAATGCTACTAAGCCTTGTAATGGCTTTACAGACGGCAACATTAATGTTAATTTAATAGGGAATGGTTTTCCTTATACGTATCTATGGTCTAATCAAAGTACCAACGCTAGTATTCAAAACTTAGCAACAGGTTCCTATTGGGTACAAGTTACTGACTCAATGGGTTGTTATGAATTAAGGACAATTAACCTAGTTGATAGATATGCCACTGGATTTGGCGGAATTATTCCTAATACTTGTTCTAACGACTCAAATGGCACAGCTACAGTAGGCTCTTCCGGATGCCAATGTATGACTTCTAACTGTACATATCTTTGGGATAATGGTGTGACTATAAAAAACAATTTTACTTTAACTACAGGATGGAATAGCGTTATTATTACGCATGCAGATGGCTGTGTTGTTGTGGATTCTGTGTTAATTAATTCTATTAACCAAGCAGACACTTCATATACTAACATTTCAGTATGTGATGATAGTCTGGTTTGGAATGGTACTACTTATGATAGTAGTGGAACCTATTCTTATAGAGGAAGTACAACAAGTAATAATTACTCTATGAGTTTTGATGGTAGTGGCGATTATATAAATAACATATTTAACTCTCCTTTGAGTTTAAATGGTGATTTCTGTATACAAGGCTGGTGGTATAAAGCCACAGGCTCTGCAAATAATCCTTTTTGGTGTATTGGTGATGTTAAGACGGGGGGGTTAGAGTTGTATGTTGGAGACGGAGGTACTGTTACAAAGGTATATCATGCAGATAGCACAACAATTGTAGCAGCATTTAATCCAACGGTGGCTGCATGGCATCACTATTCTGTAGTTAGAGAGTCTGGAATTATTAAGCTTTATATAGATGGCATACAAGATCCAAATACATGGAATAGTACTGCTACATTTTCTGGAGACCTGAATATTGGCCAAGAGATTTATAATGGAAGTAATGTATATAATACTTGGTGCGATGGATTTATAGATAATTTTGAAATTTGGGACATAGCATTAACCCAACAAGAAATTCAACAATATATGAATTGCCCACCAATCGGTAATGAAACTGGATTAATTAGTTATTGGAATTTTGAACAAGGTTCAGGAACAATTACTTATGACCAAACAGTTAATGGAAACAATGGAACAATAAATGGGGCTACTTACAATACAAATGTGCCGGCTCAATCTTGCGGCTTAACAAATACTAATGGTTGTGATAGTACGGCGGTACTTAATTTAACGATTAACTACTTAAACACTGGAGCCTCTGCAGTTACAGTTTGCAGTACTTATATTTGGAACAACCAGTCAATTACTCAATCTGGATCTTACGATCAAACTTTCACTAACGCTACAGGCTGTGATAGCGTACATACATTAACACTTACAATTAATCCAAGCACAACAAGTACATCTGCTTACACAACTTGTGATAACTACTTATGGAATGGAACTACATATACAAGTTCAGGCAGCTACTCTTACACAACCACCAACTCAAATGGTTGTGATTCTATAGCTACACTGAACTTAACAATTAATACAAGCACAACATCAACATCTATTGTAATAGAATGTGATACTTACTCTTGGAATGGAACTACATATACAGCATCAGGAACTTACACTTATTCTACAACAAACTCAAATGGTTGTGATTCTATAGCTACACTGAACTTAACAATTAATAATTCTACTTCAGGAGCATCATCGGTTACAGCATGTGATAGTTATACATGGGATGGGGTTACTTATACAACAAGTGGAGTACACAGTAATACTTATACTAATGCTGCTGGTTGTGATAGTGTACATATCTTAGATTTGACTGTTAACGATATACACGTTATAAATAATATAGTCGATATTTGTTATGGAGACACTTTTATTGTTGGAAATAGTATTTATACAAGCTCAGGCACTTATACTGACCTCCTTACTTCAGTGAATGGTTGTGATAGTATTATCACTACAAACTTAACTGTTGCATCACAAGTGATTGCGACTGTATCTCAAGTTGGCCTTGATTTAGATGTAAGCGCTGTAGGAGGAAACACTCCTTACTCATATCAATGGAATACAACACAGATTACACAGCAAATCACTCCAATTGCTAATGGAAATTATTGGGTAATAGTGGAAGATATCAATCAATGTATCTCAGATACAATTTATTTTAATGTGACTTGGATTTCAACAGATATTACTGAGTTTGATATAGTTGATCTTAGTATATATCCTAATCCATCAGAAGATATATTTAATATCACTTTTACAAGTAAAGAAAAACAGAATTTACAACTAAGAGTATTGAATATGTTGGGTGAGGAAATTTATACAGAAAACTTAGAAAGTTTTGTAGGGAACTACAACAAACAAATTATGTTAGGGAAATATCCAGATGCAATTTACTTGCTTGAAATTAAAACAAGTGAAGGAATTGTAAACAGAAAGCTAATGCTACAATAAAAATCAACTCTTTAAAATATAATGGATAATAGGTTCTTCACTAAATGAGCCAGGATTATCGATAGGTTAATCGAAGATATTTATACGATTAAAATTCTTGCCCATCACCCTGATCTACATCATCATTATTGATGTTTGACTTTTTGCTAGCAGATTTAAAGTTAAGTTTCCCAAAAGTATACTGAAAGTTAATTCCAATAGAACGGAAAGCAATATATCTGTCACTTGTATAAGTAAAATCATCAGCATTCGTATCAGAAGAGAATATTTTGTATTTGCTAAATGGTTCGACTATATGTATACCAACTGACCCTCTTTTATTATTAAGTTCCTTTTTCACACCAAAACTCATCATACTAAAAGAAGTAGCGGTTCCCTGTATGGTTTGAGAAGGAGATCGAAAAAAGCCCCAACCTTCAACTTTCCATTTTTTTCCTAAATCGTACATACCTCCAAAATTGTAGGAGTAAAGTAAGTTAGATGTTAAGGACTCTTCATTGCCATCTATTGTAGCACTTCCCTTATACTGATAAAGATTAAAACCGGCTCTAATATTCCATTTTTCATATCGTAATGATCCGTAATAATTTATTCCATAAGTGATGCTAGAACCAATATTTTCGAAAGTAGTAATCATTAGACCATCTTCCATTCTTGAGTATGATTCTACAATATCTTTAGTTTGTTTTGCGTACACATAATAACTACCTTGGTATTTTTTTCCAAAACTATTGTATCCCATTTCCACTTGATGAGTTAACGAAGGGGAGAGATCAGGATTTCCAATAGTGCGGCTAAAATTATTAGTGTTTAATGTGTTGGGATTTATGTATTTTGTCCTAGGCCTAGAAATTCTTTTATTGTAACTAATTTTTAAAGATTTAGAATCGCTAAATTTTTTTGCAACAGCTAAACTTGGTAATATTTTACCATAATCATTTTTGAAGGGCTCATCTTCTCCAGATTGCCAATCTCCACTTATTTGTGTGTATTCATGTCTTAAGCCAGCTTTTACACCGATATCTGAAGGGAAAACCCAATCAGAAGAAAGATAAGTTGCAAAAACTTTCTGTGAATAATTGAAAGTTTCTTGTGGAGCAGAATATTCTGATAAGGAAGAAGTATTAGAATAAACCATTTCTCTATTTCTATTGATTAACTTACCACCTAGTTCTATTTTATTTTCTTCCCAAAAAGGATGAATATAATCTAATTGCAATGTACTTTCCATTTCTTTTTCATCATTTGCATTATGATATTTTAAATTCCCATCTTCTAAATTATCTATATCATCATCTCCAAAATTCCCGCCAATTTGAAATGAAATACTTAATTCTTTTTCTTCTGCATCTTCAAATGTTTTAGTGTAATCTGTGCTCCATTCTAATCTATTTACACTACTATTGGTTTTAATGTAGGACTCATAATCTTCTCTTGAGTCGTTAACAAAATAATAAGAGGTGGAATCGTAACTATAGGATCTTCTTCCACCAATTCTAATGTCAGACATAATATTATTGTATCCATTAATATCATAAAACATATTGATAGAACCATTATAGCGTGTATATTGGCTAAAGGTATTTGAAGTGTCAATTATAGATTTGATGTCGTTTATATTGTTCTCATCCCAATCTTCTCTTTTAGAAAAAGAAAATCCTTTTCTTGCCCAATTATAGTGTATTCCTCCTCTTGCTGAAAGTCCAAATCTTCCTTTTCCAATACTCAAATTTGCAGATTGTCGATTTACTTTAGTCCCAAACGCAGTATTGATAGTACTCTTATACCCATCAATAATCTTCTTTTTAGTAACAATGTTTACAATGCCTGCATCTCCTTCACCATCATACTTTGCGCCTGGACTAGTAATAATTTCTACACTTTTAATTTCATCAGATGGAATCATTTTTAGTGCAGTAGCAATATCAGAAGTAAAAAATGTAGAGGCTTTACCATTTACTAAAAACTTGATATTCTTACTTCCTCTCAAACTTACTTCACCTTCTAAATCCACTGTAAGTAAAGGTGCTTTTCTTAATACATCTGTAGCATCAGATAAACCCTCATTCATATCGTTCTCTGCATTATAAACGATTTTGTCAATCTTATTTTCATAGATGGGTTTTTGCTCAATAATCTTAACTTCAGAAAGCATTTCGCTATCAGCAATCATTAGGATCTCACCTAGTTTCACGTCAGGCTTTCTTTTGGTTAATTCAAAATCAATTTCTTGTGTATTGTAACCAATAAAACTAATATTGACTCGGTATTTTCCAGAACGAATTTTTTCAATGTAAAATTTACCCTTCTCATCTGTTATGGTGCCTTCTACTATCTTGTTCCATCTAATATTACTAAGACTGATGTTTGCAAACTCTAAAGGTTCACCAGTCTCACTGTCAAGCACTTTCCCTACAATATTTCCTTTTATGTAATCTTTAGAATTGTCTTTACCAAAACCTTTAAAACTACCACCTATTCCGCGACCGCCACCTCTATCTTGTGCTAATGCAAAAAGCGGAACAATAAAAATAAAAAGTAATATTTTTCTCATAATTTTCTGTTTATATTATATAAAGCTGAAAAGGTTTAATTCTTCTTAGGTTTAATTTTATACTTGCTCCCGAAAAGAGATTTTTCTTTTATGATCTCTGCTACTCCTTCAGGAACCATATTTTCCCATTCACCCTCTTTACATGATTTGACAAGACTTAAGACTTCTCTTGAGAAAATATGTAATACATCAGGATTATAATTCAAATCTTCAATTCTTCCATTTGAATACAGATAGTTGTAAATTGGCTTAATGCGGGGATGAATAGCGATATTTTTACTGTTTTGTAATTCAACTTTATCGTTTGGTTTGAATGGGTATAGATAAATTTTGATATCTCTAGTAACAATAATACCAAATGCTTCCATAATTCCCCCATTCAAATTACGATAATAAGCATCATTAAACATTTCTAATAAATTATCTACCCCAACAATAAGCCCCATTCGAGCTCTAGTAAATTGAGATAGGTATTCTACTAATTTGTAATATTTTTTATAATTTGAAATCATTACCGTATAACCTAATGAACACAGAATGTCAGCCCGATCTAAAAAGTCTTTTTCATTAATCTCTCCCTCCATTCTTAGATTGGAAAGTGTGATTTCAAAAAGAAGTTGCAGATTGTCCTTTTTTACTCTTTTATTTTCTAAGAACTTTTCCATGCCATTTTCAAGCATATTGATATTTACTTTTGTTACTGGACGAAAACTTCCTCTAATGGTTAAAATATTTTTTTTGTAAAGTATATCTGCAGGTTGGTGATTTATCCCATCAGGGCTAAAAATAACTGCATCAGTCATTCTTTCTTTTACAAGCGTAAGACTCAGCAATCGATTATCTACTTCCTTAAAATCAGGGCCAGTCATTTTTATCATATCAATCTCAATATTGTTACGACTTAAATTATCATATAAAGATCTTAATAGCGCTTTAGGATCATTGTGATTGAAAAAACAGGCATGAGCGAGATTTACGCCTAATATTCCAATTGTTTCTTGTTGTAATTTCGCGTCCGCATCATTTAAACGAACATGTAAAATAACATTACTTGGGTGGTCTTTTGCATTCGATTGAAAACGAATTCCCATCCATCCATGTCCTTTTATTGTCTTCTCATGATTGATGGTTTTCATTGTATTAGCAAATGCAAAGAATTTTTTATTCTGATGCTGTTTTCTATCAAGACGATCTTCCAATAGGGAATATTCCTTTTCAATCATTTTCTGCAAACGAGATTCACAAACATATCGACCATCTTCTTCTTTCCCATAAATTGAATCTGAAAAATCTTTATCGTATGCAGACATGGTTTTTGCAATAGTATGAGATGCCATACCAGCTCTAAAAAAATGACGAACAACCTCTTGTCCTGCACCTACCTCTACAAATGTGCCATAAATTTTTGATTCGCGATTTATTTGTAATGCTTTTTGGTTAGCCGATAAGATTATTGCTTTTTCCATTTTAATTTTTTCAGCCGCAAATTTATACAGATATATTTACTAAGGCAAGATTAATGTATTAATTTTACCTGCTATAATATTGAACTAATTATGAAAGTTACATTTTTAGGTACAGGAACCTCTCAAGGAATACCCGTTATTGCTTGCGGTTGTCAGGTATGCAAATCTGATAATCTAAAAGATAATCGGCTAAGAACTTCAGTGCTTATTGAAATAGAAAAGCAAACAATAGTGATTGATACTGGTCCTGATTTTCGTCAGCAAATGCTTAGAGAAAATGTACAGAAGTTAGATGCAGTTATTTTTACTCATCAACATAAAGATCATATAGCAGGTATGGATGACGTAAGAGCTTTTAATTACAAACTTAAAAAGGATATGGATGTCTATTGCACAGATGAAGTTGAAGAGGCACTAATCAGAGAATTTCCATATGTTTTTTCTGCATATAAATATCCAGGGATTCCTCAGGTTAAGATTCACACCATCAAAAACGAAGAATTTTCTGTTGGAGGGGTTAAAATTTTACCTATTGAGGCATTACACTATAAGCTTAATGTTTTTGGTTATAGAATAAAAGACTTTGTTTATTTAACGGATATAAGTGAAATCTCAGAGATGGAGAAACAAAAGATGAAAGGAGCAGAGTTGATAGTATTAGATGCCCTTAGAAAAACCCCACATATCTCACACTTAAGTTTACGCCAAGCAGTGGAATTGCTTGAAGAATTACAACCAAAACAAGGGTATCTTATACATATCAGTCATTTGATGGGTTTGCACAATGAAGTTGAACAAGAATTACCTGACTTTATAAAACCTGCCTATGACGGTCTAGTTCTAAGACTTTGAACAAGTAAGAATTTAAAAGAAATTAACTACACTAATTTGTTTTAATAATTTAAATATTGGTAAATTGCAAACCGAATTTTAAATAAAAAACTAGATGAGAAAAACGACAATATTCTGTTTAATTTTGATGCTATCCGCTAGTGTTTTTGCATATGACAATAATGCAAATGATGAGTATGAGGTACGCTACATTAAAGAGCAAATTACCACTGATTTAAATTTACAACAAACCCTAAGGCACCAAAATGCTTGGCAGCATTTCCTTGATAGGTATCCGCGTTGGTTTGTGAATTTTAATCAGTTTAACCTAAAGCCGCATAGAGCATATGGTGAGCCTATTGAACTATTAAATGGCAATTCCACAACAGATAAAGTAATTAATTTTATAACTGATGAACTATCAGATTTCAATATCCCGCTTGCTGATATTTCCCTTTTAGATGTAAGAGAAAATGAAAAATATAAATATTTAGATTTTCAGCAATCTTACAAAGGACTACAAGTGCATGATAGTAGATTGTACATTAAAACAACAAAGGATGATAAATTGGTTGTTTTTGGTTTGGATATTTTTTCTGATATTGATTTAAGTGTACTGCCAACTATCTCAAGAACTGATGCAATAAATAGTGCTACTTTCGGTATTGCAAATACAATTAATAATGCAATAGTAAAAACTTATTTGAAAGTACTTCCAATACCTAAAAACAACAAATACAATTATCATCTTTTTTATGAGGTAGAATTTGAAACAACTATTAATGTTGGCCCAGCAAAATATCTTTGTTTTGTGGATGCGCACACAGGAGAATTGTTGATGCGGAAAAATATTATTTTGTATGAAACTCATTCTTGTGCTGAGCCACCATCATCTACTTCTGTACATGTAGAATCGAATCTATATGCTGTACAGCCTTATGTACCAGCAACAGTTAAGGATTTAGTGAATTTGAGAGTACATGTGAATGGCACAACTTATTATACCGATCAAAATGGTGATTTGACACTCTCGGCAAATGTAGGTAGTAATGTTTATTATGGTTTGGAAGGAAGATGGTCAAAAGTGGAAACTGGAGGAAGTACTCCTAGTATCAATACAACTTTAGGTACTACCAACAACATTTCTTTTGATAATGATGCTACCTCTCAAGAGCGATCAGCCTATTATCATGTAAATGTAGTACATGATTACATGAAAACTATTTTTCCAACTTTCACTGGACTAGACTTTGCTATGACTACTAATGTGGATGTACAAGGTTCCTGTAATGCTTTTTATAGTGGAGGAAGCATAAATTTTTATGCAGAAGGAAATGATTGTAATTCTTTGGCTAAAATAGGAGATGTGGTATATCATGAATATGGACATGGAATAAATGATTACCGATATGGAAATAATGGCATGTGGAATGGAGCATTAAATGAAGGATATGCAGATATTTGGGGATTATCTATTACACAGAATCCTATTTTAGGAGAAGGAATGAGTTTGTCTGATCCTAATGACTTTGTAAGAAGATATGATGTTAATAAAAAAGTATATCCCCAAGATATAGTAGGCGAAGTACATGCTGATGGTGAAATTATTGCAGGATGTTTCTGGGACACTTATTTAGGTTTTAATGATATGGGGCAAATGATGGATCTATTCAAATACACTTATGATGGTGCCCCAGATGGTCCAGGCGGAACAGAAGGAATTATTTATACTGATATTCTATTAGAAACTCTTATGGCAGATGATAATGATGGGAATATTTACAATGGAACTCCTAATGATCAGTTGATTGTAAATGCTTTTGCAATTCATGGAATTTCACTTTTATCGAATGCTAATATTATACATACACCTGTAATGATGTCAACTGCAAACAATGACATTTCCATAAATGCAACTATTGCTCTTACATATATTTGGGCATTAAATGATGCTAAAGTGCATTATAAGTTAAACAATACAAACACATGGAACGATATTCCGCTTACAAGCACTGGAGGGACAACTTATATTGGTCAGATTCCGGCTCAGCCAGCAGGAACGCTTATTGCTTATTATATTTTATTGGAAGATATTTACGGTAAACAATCAGGTATTACACCAATGGCGGCAAACCTTAACCAATATGCAAATGTGCCTTATTTTATTTTGAATGGTTTTGAGTTTATGGGAATTGAAGATTTTGATGCTAATATGGGTTTTTGGCAATTGGGAGATGCAACCGATAATGCTACTACTGGTTTATGGGTAATTGATGAGCCAACTGGATCTTTTTCTGATCCTTCAGATCCTTCAACAATTTGTCAAACGGATGAAGATCATACAGTAAATGGGATTGAATGTGCATTTACAGGAAATGCTGGACTACTTGATGGAATAGGAACTAATGATGTTGACGATGGACATACTACTTTGTTTTCACCATTTTATGATTTAAGTAATTATACAAACCCTACATTTACCTATTACAGATGGTACACTAATAACCCTCCATCAGGCGCAAATCCTGGTGCTGATTGGTGGCAAGTATTGATTACAGATGATGGGGTGAATTGGCATTATGTAGAGAGTAATAAAACGTCTGATAAAAGCTGGAGAAGATTTGCTTTTAGGGTAAAGGACTATGTAAATCTAAGCAATCAAGTGAGGGTAAAATTCATTGCTTCTGATAGTACGCATTTAGGGCAATATTTGGATGGCGGCTCTTTAATTGAAGCTGCTGTGGATGATTTCTCTCTTTACGAAGAACAAAGCACATCTGATGTAAATGATATTAATTTGATTACTAAAGATAAAAAACTAGTGCGCATTACAGATGTATTAGGCAGGGAAGTGGATTTTTCTACAAAAAAAGAAGAAACGACTTTACTGTATATTTATGATGATGGTACTGTAGAGAAGAAAGTCTATTTAGATTATTAGATATTAGTATTAAAATTGGAGATAAAAGAAGTCGATCAAATGCTTGGCTTATTTAGTTATTAAGAAATTTCTAAAAATTTACCTTTATTATAAATTGCCACAGCTTTTCCTTTTAGCTTTTCGCCAAAAAAAGGCGTGTTTACGGATTTGGATGCAATATCTGTTTTTTGAAATTTCCACTCCATTTCAGGATCAAAAAGGGTGAGGTTAGCAGCTGAACCTTCCTCGATTTTTGTGTTTTCTATTTTTAATATTCTCCGAGGGTTTATTGCAATTTTTTCTATAATTTCAGCTAAACTTAAATGAGGGCCAAGGTGTTTTCCTATCAGCCCAAATGCACTTTCCAAGCCTATAATACCAAAAGCTGCATTGTCAAATTCTGTCTTTTTGTTTTCCTCATCCTCAGGGCTATGGTCGGTACAAATTACATCAATAGTGCCATCTTTCAGTCCTTTTATTAAAGCAGCACAATCTTGCTTACGTCTTAGCGGTGGGAGCACTTTATAACGGGTATCAAAATGAGTGATCTCTTCATCAGTTAGTAGTAAATTATGCAAACAAACATCTGCAGATATTTTCAATCCCATCTTTTTAGCCTTTTTTATTTTTTCTACGCTATTTTTAGTGGAAAGATAGCAAAGGTGTAATTTTCCATTAGTATAATCGCAAAGAGAGATATCTCTATCAATCATCATTTCTTCAGCCATTTCAGCTATTCCTTTTAACCCCAATGCCGTACTGATTTTTCCCTCATTTATTTGTCCTCCATTTGAGATGCTTTTATCATTTGGATAATTCATAATTAAGCCATCAAAATCTTTTGCGTAAAGCAAGGCATTTTTCATTACCTCATTATGTTGTATTGCATTTTTATCGTCAGTAAACGCTATTGCGCCAGCATTTTTCATATCATACATTTCCACCATTTCTTTCCCTTGCATTTTTTTGCTTAAACTTCCTGCAACATACACAGAAACAATATTATTTTTAGCCTTGCTTTGTATGTATTCTACTTGTGCATTATTATCGGTTATTGGCAGGGTGTTAGGCATAAGCAAAACATTAGTAAAACCTCCTTTTGCTGCCGCATTACTTCCTGAGTTGACATCCTCTTTATGCTCATATCCAGGATCTCTAAAATTAGCATGCATATCGAACCAGCCTAAGGATAGATGTAAATTTCTAGCAGTATATAACTTTACTTTATCTACCTTTATGTTGGCCCCAATCTTTTTAATTTTTCCATTCTTAATTAGGATGTCTCGTGTTTTGTTGTGGTGTTTTCCTTTTGGATCAATCACCTTTGCCGATTTGATAAGTACATTCATGACTTTAAATATTTGATGAATAAAATTTCAATTAGTAAAAAAAGTAGGGTAAATACTATAAAAATTTTCCAATAACTTTTCCCTAGGCTAAGTTCTTGTACAATGTTTGTTGTCTGCTGATTTACTTTTTTGTTTATCATTATATTTTTGATGTTTTTGCTATAAAAAATATCTTCAACCTCACTAATACTGTATAGGGCAGGAACAGACTCTTTTTTGTCATAATTAAAAGCAATAATATCTTTGGTATGATTGTTTGCAGTCAGTTTGTAATTTCCTGCCTTTTTTAATTGATCGTGTAAGTATAGCTTTCTTTTTCCAGCTACAAATTTTTCTGCAGGTATGATATCAAAATTTTTCGATTGCAAATGATAAATATATTCTGAATTTTCTAATGCAGGCGCATCAAAATATTGCTTTTCATTAATTCTATTAAACCGTGTCAACTTTTCAGTACTCATCAGAGCTATATTGTACATCAAAGGTACAAAAAGAGCATGATTGCTAAAATTACTACTTTCATTGTTTAGTGGGGAGGAAAAGAGATAAATATTAGCAGTATTATATTGGTAGTGGCTTATAAAATCATCTCCCATTTCAAGAGAAAAAATAGATTGCTTATTGGTTTTATATTTGTTTGAAAACTTATAATGCTTACTTACAATTGGAAGATTTATTTTTTTCTCTTCCTTTTGAAATACACCATCAAATACTTGATGATTATAGGCAATTTTATTTACCTTTTGCTTTGTAGTATCTATAACTATAAGATCATCTATTTTAAGTAAGTTGGAAAGTTGATTGTAATCAGTAAAATTAATATCATTGTTAGGAATAATTCCTAAATTACCCCCTTGCTGAACAAAAGCTTCAATTGTTTGTAAGAGTCCGGATGAGATGTCGGAAAGCCCATCTAAAATCAATAGTTGCTGATTTTTAATTGCATCATAGTTTATTTGCCCAACATTTACTGATTTATAATGAAATGCATCATCATTACTATAAAGCGTTTTTAATGCAATATTTTCGCTATTCTCATAAATAGATAACACTTTTATCTTATCTAAAATTCTGAAGGAAAAATAAAAGCGATCATCAAAGGAAATAGGATAGTCCTGCAGAGAGATTTCACATCCCTTAAACCCAGAAGATAATGGAGTAAATTTAAATTCAATTTCAGTTGTTTCGTTTGGTAAAATACTAAAATTAGTTATTGCTTTTTGCTGATTATTCACATGTAAAAATGCCGGAATGTTTTCTAATTTAATATCCGATTTATTGCTCAGCATAGCTACAATTTCAATTGGTTTCCCTTGCTGGATAATTGGGCTGTTAGCCCAACAACTATCAAAGTATAAATTATTAGTATTTGTACTACTGAGTGGAATAATTAAAGCATTAATATTTGAGTCTAAAATATTCAAATCCTCAATACTAAAAGTACTTTTTTGCATATCGGTAAGTAGATAGAGTTGTGTATATTCATTAGTCAGACTTTGAAGCCGACTATAAATAGCTGAAACACTTCTTTGATGAGGAGAAGTTTTTATGTTTCGTATCCTTTTTGATAACTCTATACCACTGAAAGAATGGTTATGTTTAGCAGAAAAATCATTGGTGATAATGAAAAAATTACTTTCTTTTTCGTGTTGTTTGACAATTTCTTCTGCTTTGCTTTTTGCAACATCAATGAGCATCCCATCTTCCGATATACTTTCCATACTTAAAGAGTTGTCAATGTAAAAGCAGATGTTTTTTGCAATAATTGTTTGTCTTTCTTTTGCAGGAAAATAGGGTTTTGCAAATGCAAGCACTAAGCATGTAATAGCTAAAATTCTACTTAATAGAATGAGTATGTTTTTTAATCTAGATCGAGAGCGTTTTGCTTTTTTAATTTGCTTCAAAAAACGGACGCTGCTAAAACGAACAGTTTTGTATTTTCTTAGATTGAAAAGATGAATAATAATGGGAATTGCTATTGCAAAAAGCGCGTAAAGCAGTTGTGGGTTTTGATATCTCATCAAAGTGCAAAGATACGCTTTTAAGCAAAGTTAACCCCTTTTTTCTAACTATTTAATTTCCCATCTATAATTTCAACTTTTCTGTTAGCCATGTTGGCAAACTCTGCGTTATGTGTAACCACAACTATGGTTTGTCCTTTTTCTTTATTTAATTTTAAAAGTAATTGATGTAATTCTTCAGCATTTTTAGAGTCTAAATTTCCTGATGGCTCATCTGCCAAGATTATAGCAGGGGAGTTGATAAGTGCCCGAGCTACCGCCACTCTTTGCTGTTCTCCGCCTGATAGTTCATTTGGTTTGTGATTAATCCTGTTATCCATGCTGAGCATTTTAAGTATTTCTTTGGCTTTTTTTTCTGTTTCTTTTTTACTTTCTCCAGCAATAAGAGCTGGCAAACACACATTTTCCAATGCAGTAAATTCTGCTAATAAATTATGAAACTGAAACACAAACCCTATTGCTTGATTTCTAAAAACGGACAGCTGTTTATCAGAGAGTTGCTGAACTGATTTCCCGTTTATATTTATTTCACCACTATCTACATTTTCTAAAGTTCCTAATAGTTGCAAGAGAGTAGTCTTTCCGCTTCCGGAAACTCCTACAATACTCACGAACTCTCCTTTATCAATCTGTAAATCTAGCCCTTTTAAGACCTTAAGATTTCCATATGAAAAATGTATATTCTTGGCTTCAATCATTTTCTGAGGTAAAGATAATCTAAATAATAAATTAGTTTTAAGGAAAGACTATTTTGTTGATATAAACTAAAGGATTCTTCTATGTTTCCGAACCAATTATTTATTATATAGTTTGTTTCATTATCAATAGAATTTTTCCACACGATACTCATCTGACTCCCTGGAGCAAACCACCAATTAAATGCAACATCAGATGTCCATGTTGTATAATTAATATTATGATTACCATTGTAATCATTTTGATCTAAATAACCATCTTCTCCTAATGATAAAAAATCAGTATTTATTACTTGATCCATATGATATCTTAATTGTATAGACAAGTCTATTTTATTATTTAGAATATAATTTGCGCTTAAAACATTAGTTACCATATAAGTATTGCGTTTGCTAAATATATAATCAATTTTTGGAGGATATATTTCTATGTTTGATGTGTCATTTATTACAAATCCAATATCGTTAAATTGATTTCTAATAGAAAGTATATAGCGAAGAGATATTTTATCATTTATTCGTAATCTTGGTGATATGCGCCAACGGTAACCATATCCTTTATATAAAGGCTTAGTGTTAGCGCCTCCTCCAATATCAATTGCAATAATTTTTCTATAATCAGTTGATATCCAGCCGTTTAAGCCTATTGACCTCGATCTCTTTATAGGATTGTCTAAATCATTTGTTCTTGCTTCATAAAAATCATTTTTCTCATAAGGATTAAATTGTGTTTTTAACGAAAGACTTGTATAGTTCTTAAATGTTGCATTCACAGATGTCTCTATATTTAGATTCACGAATTTTTGCTCAGTAAATAATGTTTGATGATTTATATTTGTTGAGACTCTTGAATTAATAAATCTTTTATTTACTTTAAACTGATGATAACTTAAAGATAAAACATTGCTTATCTCATTATTTGCATATAAAAAACCTACATCATTTGGATTGTATCTATCATCTTCAAACATGCTGTATAAACCATATCTATAGCTACCATTTGTTTTTTCGATACTAAATAATCCTGAAAATCCTTTTATGGTTTCATTTTCTTCAAACTCTTGACTCATTTTTATTTTTCCATTATAAGTATGGGTGTTATTTTTATTATTGATTCTTGTGAAGACGCCTGTCACATTCGCATCTTCTTTATTTTCTGTTTGAAGCATGTGGGTATTCATCATACTTAATGAAGATCCATTACCAAAAGATTGATCTACTATTATAATATTATAATTTGTTAATGGATTATCATCTGTTTTATTTGTTACGGCATTAAGTAAAGCAATTCCTAAACCATTTTTTGTTCTTCCAGTAATCTTGGTTGCATTTAACAAATCATCTTGTATCCTACGACTATAAAACATATCTTGCCCTTTATTAAAGAGTTCAGTCCCTTCATTAAAGAATTGCCTTTTTTCCTCATACTTTACTTCAAAAGGAGAAAGGTTAAGCACCATAGCGTCAGATGCAACTTGTCCAAAATCTGGAATAAGAGTCATATCAAGAGTAAAACTTTCATTTACTCCGTACTTCAAATCCATTCCGTAATTATAAGGGAAGTTGATTTCATTATCGTAAATATTCATATAGATTGAAGAATATGGCATGAAAGAAAGGCGAAGGGGAGCATTAATATTTTTAATACCTTTAATAAGTCCTGCTTGCAATGAATAATCATCATATTCTACGTTGATTGGATTCCAACTATAATCTTCACGATATCTTCTTATTGTTCTTGCCATATTTAAAGCCCAAGGCAGGTTGTTGTCTGGGAACCTTAATTGAGAGAAAGGAATAGAAATCTCTGCTACCCACCCTTTATTATTTATTTTTACAGCTGATTCCCAAACAGCATCCCATGTTTTATCAATTCCGGTCTTAGAAAATTTTCTATCTATCTGAATCCCTGCTGCTGTAACCATAAAGTTATATTCAACTTGACCATCATTGAATGGATTTATAAATATACTAAATCCATCAAAATTTTTATGCTCTTCATCTCTTTTTGAAAGTTCCTTTAATATACTGTCAGGAGCATTATCATACATCATTACTCCAAAATACATGTTCTTATTATCATAACATATTTTAACTTCTGTCTTTTGATGTACTCTTTCAGGATGACCATTTTTAGGCGAGATTTGAGAGAAATCTTTAGCTACATATAAAGGCTCCCAACATTTATCGTTTAATACTCCATCAATCTTAGGTGTCTTTTCAGTTTTCTCTATATTATAGATCTTCTTTTCATCAAATTGACCATAAATACATAATGGTATTAAGTAAAAAATAAAAGAAAGATTTTTTTTTATCATCTTAGAATATTCACAAACAAAAATACAATTTAATGTTAATAGTATTATTTAATTCAAATCAATCATATACTTTTGCTTTACAAAAAACACATAATGAATTTACACGAATATCAAGGAAAAGAATTACTCAATAGCTTTGGTGTACGCATACAAAGAGGTGTAGTAGCAACTAATCCAGAGGAAGCAGTAGATGCTGCCAAAGAATTATCATTAAAAACCGGAACCAACTGGTGGGTAATAAAAGCACAAGTACATGCAGGAGGAAGAGGAAAGGGTGGTGGCGTAAAACTTGCTAAATCTCTAGAAGAAGTAAAATCCATTTCAAACGATATTTTGGGTATGCAACTGATAACTCCACAAACCAGTGCGGAAGGAAAAACTGTTCATCAAGTTTTGATTGCTGAAGATGTTTACTATACAGGAGAAAGCGAGACTTCTGAATTTTATATATCTGTATTACTAAATAGAGCAACAGGAAGAAATATGATAATGTATTCTACAGAAGGTGGAATGGATATAGAAAAGGTAGCAGAAGAAACACCTGACCTTATTTTTACAGAAGAAATAGACCCTAAAGTTGGGATTACTTCATTTCAATGTAGAAAGGTAGCTTTTAATTTAGGTCTTACAGGAACATCTTTTAATGAGATGTGTAAATTTGTACATGCATTATACACGGCTTATGACAATACGGATTCTTCTTTATTTGAGATTAATCCGGTACTAAAAACGTCTGATGATAAGATAATGGCAGTGGACTCTAAAGTAACGCTCGATAACAACGCCTTATTCCGCCACAAAGATTATGAGGAATTAAGAGATAAAAGAGAAGAAGATCCTATAGAAGTAGAAGCGGGGGAGTTTGGTTTGAATTTTGTAAAGTTAGATGGTAATGTGGGGTGTATGGTAAATGGTGCGGGATTAGCTATGGCTACCATGGACATCATCAAACAAGCAGGAGGGAACCCAGCAAACTTTCTGGATGTTGGGGGAACAGCAGACGCCAAAAGAGTAGAGCAGGCTTTTAGAATTATTTTAAAAGACCCGGAAGTAAAGGCAATATTAGTAAATATCTTTGGTGGGATTGTAAGATGTGATAGAGTAGCTCAAGGTATTGTTGATGCTTATAATAATATTGGAGATATTAATGTTCCGTTAATTGTAAGATTAGAAGGAACAAATGCTAAAGAAGCTAAAAAATTGATTGATGAAAGTGGTCTAAAAGTAGAGTCAGTTATATTATTACAGGAAGCAGCTGATAAAGTAGCAGAGGTATTGTCTTAAATTAAAGCGTATAGTTTAATACCTATCTTTACAAAATTATGAGAGAGAAAAAGTTTGTGAAAAAAGCGGAATATCCTGGTGGAAATCAGGCTTTGAAAAAATTTGTAAAGGAAAATTTGCAATACCCGCAAGAGGCACTTTTACATAGAGTAGAAGGAAAAGTGTTCCTGAATTATGAGGTAAATGATAAAGGGAAGGTGCATAGTATTAAGGTTACATCTGGTATTGGCTATGGATGTGATCAAGAAGCTAAACGCATAGTTGGGTTATTGAAATTCCCCTCTCAGATTAATAAAGGAATAAGAATAAATACCAAATTTAAAATTACTATTCCTTTTAATTTACCAAAATCAAAAACAGTCAAAATCAATTATGTTTATAAAGAGTCTTGAACAAATAAGATTTTTTAAATAAATTGCGGAAACTTTTATATTTAGATAAATCAGTTGTAAATTCGCCAAAACATTCATAAAATAATGCGATTACTTACTTTTCTTCTTATATTCTCAATTTCTTTGTTGGGTTTTTCTCAACAGCCAAACTCTGAAATTTTGTTAAAGTCAGGAACTATTACTCCTGCTAATGAAATTAATCTTATCGATTTGACTATCCGTAGTAATGAAATCTTTAAGGAGAAATATTATCGGTTTATGCAGTTTTCTGTTTTACCAAGTACAAAGCAAAAAGAAAAACTAGAGCGTTTAGGTGTTCGATTTTTGGAGTATATTCCTAATAATACTTTTTTGGTTTCCATATCAGATAATCTAAGTAAGAAAAAGTTAACATCTTTCAATGTAATTGCCTTAATTGAAGTAAAAGTAGAGCAAAAAATTCATCCAAAATTACAAAATGGAAATTGTCCTGATTGGGCAAAGAAAGGTGAAAATGCTGTACTGGAAGTTTTGCTTTACAAAGATGTAGATTTGACAGATGCATTTGAATCTTTAAAAGTTGATCAATTCAATATTAAAGAGATTAATACTTATGCTCATTCATTTATTATCAGTAGTAATCTTTCTAATTTACAGAAGTTAGCATCACATCCTTTTGTACATTTTATTGCACCTATTGATCCACCTTCATATCCAGAAAATAAAACAGGAAGAACGCTTCATCGTTCTAATGTTATCAATGCAGAATATTCAAACGGACGGCATTATAATGGAGAGGGTATCAACATTATGATGCAAGATGATGGTGAAATTGGTCCTCATATTGATTATCAGGGAAGAATTGATCAAAGTGCCGTAACTAGTAGTAGTGGAAGTCATGGAGATCATGTAGCTGGAACTATTATGGGTGCAGGAAATTTGGATCCTTATGGAAGAGGAATGGCTGATGGTGCTTTTTTATATGTCTATTCGTCTTCAAATAACAACTATTATAGCGTGCCAGGGATCTATCAAAACAATGATGTAATTATTACTTCCAAGTCCTATTCAAATGGTTGCAATGCTGGCTATACTTCTTTAGCAAGAGATTTAGATGAACAAGTCAGGCTATACCCCTCATTAATTCATGTCTTTTCAGCAGGTAATGATGGTACATCTGATTGCGGTTATGGTGCCGGAAGCAATTGGGGTAATGTAACAGGAGGACACAAACAAGCCAAAAATGTAATAGCTACTGCCAATTTAACTTCCTCAAGTGGTCTGGCAAATTCTTCTAGTAGAGGTCCTGCGCATGATGGCAGGATAAAACCAGATATTGGCGCAAAAGGCAGCTCTGTTTATTCAACTGTTTCTACAAATGATTACGATACTTATACGGGAACTTCTATGGCTTGCCCTGGTATTGCAGGAGTTTTAGGGCAGCTTTATCAAGCATACAAAGAATTAAATGGTGGACAAAATCCTCCATCAGGATTGATGAAAGGGGTTTTATTAAATACTGCAGATGATTTGGGGAATTCAGGACCTGATTTTAAATATGGATGGGGAGAAGTAAATGCATTAAGGGCAATCCAGATTTTAGAAAATCAGCATTATTTTGAAGATAGTATCTCGCATTTAGGAAATAATACACATAACATTACAATTCCTACAGGGACTAAGCAACTAAAATTAATGGTATATTGGCATGATAAACAAGCGAGTGCTAGTGCAAGTATTGCGCTTATCAATAATTTGGATATTTCACTTAGCGAGCCTAGTGGAACCAATTATCAGCCTTGGGTATTAGATCATACTCCAAACACAAGCAATTTAAATCAGCCAGCTACAAGAGGAGTTGATGATAGAAATAATATGGAACAAATTACGCTTGACAATCCTGCTGATGGAAATTATACTTTGTCTGTTTCAGGAACCTCAATACCCTATGGCCCACAAAAATATTATGTAGTATATGATATTATTTCAGAAGGAATCACCTTAACTTATCCAAATGGAGGAGAGGGGCTGGTTCCTGGAGAAAATGAAATGATTAGGTGGGATGCTTTTGGAAATACAGGAACTTTCACTTTAGAATTTTCATTAAATAATGGTATGACATGGGGAAACATATCATCAAATGTAAATTCTTCTATTCGTTATTTTAATTGGACAGTACCAAATAATGTAAGTGGAGACGCATTAATTAGAGTTAGTAGAGGGCTCTATAACGATCAATCAGATGAAAATTTTACCATAATTCCTCTTGTGCAAAATTTTATGGTTGATTGGACTTGCCCAGATTCAATTTATTTTAATTGGAATCCTGTTGCAGGTGCAAATGGTTATGAAATTTCAATGTTAGGACAAAAATACATGGATTCTATTGTAAGTTCTACAGCAAACTCTGCTTTTTACCACAATACTAATCCTGCAAATACTGATAATTGGTTTGCTATTCGAGCTTTAATCAGTCCTAGTAAAAAAGGGGGTAGGACAGTTGCTGTTAATAAGCAGCCAACTAATAATTCATGTCTAGCACCTCCTTTTGCTATAATATCGGCAAGTACTACAAATAGTTGTTCAGGCATAATTAGTTTTTCTGATAATAGCTTGAATATGCCAAACTCTTGGTTGTGGGATTTTGGAGATGGTACCACCTCAAATCAAGAAAACCCGACTCATAATTATCAAAGCCAAGGTGTTTATACTGTTAGTTTGACAGTTTCCAATGCACTAGGAACAGATTCTGTAGTTGAGAATAATTTAATTACTATATCTTACAGTCCAGCCCCAATTGCTTATAACGACACTATTTGTGCAGATTCTACTTCCTTTAATCTTATTTCATATTCCATAGGTCAAATTAATTGGTATAATGATACCTCTTCTGGAAATATAATTCACACAGGAAATACATACACTACACCTGTTTTAAACACTTCTACCAATTATTATTTGACTGAAGATTCTCCAATTATTTCTGGAGGGCCATTAGACACAAATATTGGAGGTGGTGCTTTTTATTATGGAATAAGACATATGATTTTTGATTGTTTCGCAGAGTGTAATTTAGTAGCGGCTGATGTATATGCTGATGTTCTAAATACCATTACTTTTGAGTTAAGGGACAATAGTGGTGTGGTTTTAGATGACACTACAATCACTGTTATAGTTGGGAAGCAAACATTATATTTGGATTTTGACATTCCTGTTGGAAATGATTTGCAATTAGGAGTGAGATATTCCAATTCTGGACTTTTTAGAAATAATAATGGCGCTACTTTCCCTCAAAATATCGGCAACTTATTATCATTTACAGGGGCTAATATTAGCAGTGCTCAAGACAACTGGTATTTTTATTACAATTTGCAACTAAAGGAAAACTGTAAATCTGAATATAAGGAGATTACAGCTGTCTTGAACCCTCCACTTCTAACACCTATTATCACTCAAAATGGAAATCAACTTTCAACAACAAATAATCCATTATATGCATATCAATGGTATCTTTCTGGAGTTGCTATAAATGGCTCAAATTCATCTTCAATCAATATTACACAAGGTGGACAATATACAGTAGAAGTTCAATTTAATGGATGTACTGAATTTTCAGCTAATTTTTTGGCTATTTATTCATCAGTTGATGAGAAAATTCAACAAATTGTTGTACATCCTAACCCTCTAAAGGATTTGTGTGTAATAAGTAGTGATATGCACATTTTATCAATTTCCATTTTGGATATAGGTGGAAAAATATTATATGACTTTGAAAATCTTAATAGTTTCGCTTTTACTTTAAATTTAAGTAAACTCAGTAATGGTATATATTTTGCAAAAGTGACTACTGCAAATACAAGCATAAAACACAAACTTATTATCCAAAGATAAGATGCAGTTTCAGAAGATTCTCTTTTTTCTTCTTATTTTTTTAGTATTCGGAATATTATCAACTGCACAAGTAAATCCTTCTGTAAAGGAATTTACAATAGTTGATGATGACACTATTATAATTTCCAAAGTGCCAGAAGTAGAGATATTAGCATTTAGAAATCATGATGAAAAATTACGCTATTTCATTTTGAAGAGAAAAGTCCTTAAAGTGTACCCATATGCACTAAAAGCAAGATCAAGATTAACTGCAATTCAAATTGGATTAGATACTATCCCAAAAAGAAGGCATAAAAAACGCTACACCAAAGAAGTTGCTAGTTGGATAAAAGAAGAATATGCCGAGCAATTGAAACAACTCACCATGAATGAGGGAAGAATATTGGTAAAGTTGATTTATAGAGAAACCCAAATCACATCTTACGAGTTGGTAAGATCTTACAGAGGAAGGTTTAATGCTTTTTTTTGGCAAACACTGGCCAAATTTTACGAAAATGATTTGAAAGCAAAATACGATCCAATTAACGAAAGAGAAGATATGTTAATTGAACATATTTTAATCCAAGCTAAACTAGAAGGGAGGCTCAACTAAGAGTAAATTGATCAGCTACCTTTTTATTTCTTGGTCCATCAGCATAATTATAAAAACCCTCAGCTGATTTTTCGCCAAGTTTGCCTGCTTCTACCATTTCAACTAAAAGAGGGCAAGGTGCATACTTTTCATCTTCAAAGTCCTTATACATTACCTCTAAAATTGAAAGGCAGACATCTAAACCAATAAAATCAGCTAAATGTAATGGGCCCATGGGATGAGACATTCCAAGTATCATTACTGTGTCTATTCCTTCAACAGAAGATACTTTCTCATGCAAAGTATAAATTGCTTCATTAATCATTGGCATCAAGATTCTGTTGGCAACAAACCCTGGAGCATCATTAACCTCAACTGGAATTTTTCCTAAATCTTTACTTAGTTCCATAATTATTACTGTCACCTCATCAGATGTTGCTTTACCTCTGATTACTTCAACTAACTTCATAATAGGTACAGGGTTCATAAAGTGCATGCCAATCACTTTTTCCTTTCTATTAGTCACTTCTGCTATCTGAGTAATAGAGATAGAAGAGGTATTAGAAGCTAAAATGGTATTGTTATTACACACTTCATCCAATTGCTTAAAAATCTTTAGTTTTAAATCTACATTTTCAGCAGCAGCCTCTACAACTAAATCAGCATCTTTAACGCCATTTGAAATATCGGTATATGTGGTAAGATTAGATAAGGTGTCTACTTTATCTTCTTCAATTATCTTTCCTTTCTTCACCATTCTGTCTAAATTCTTTTCAATAGTTGTAATTGCTTGTTCAAGTGCTTCAGCTGAAATGTCAATTAAATTAACTCTAAATCCTTTTTGAGCAAAAGTATGAGCTATTCCATTTCCCATAGTCCCAGCTCCTATTACGCTTATATTTTTCATTTTTCTTTTTTAAAATTGTTAGTGTTATTTTCCCCTTCCTTGTAACACAATTAATATTGTATAAATTAATATCTTCAAATCTAGAGTAAAGGATATATTTTCAATATATAAAATATCATATTTCATTCTTTCTATCATTTCATCTACATTTTCAGCATAGCCAAACTTTACCATCCCCCATGAGGTAATGCCTGGCTTAACCTTATGTAAATGATGATAGTGAGGAGCTTTTTCTGTAATTAAATCAATATAATATTGTCTTTCAGGTCTAGGGCCAACGATTGACATCTCTCCTATAAGTACATTGTAAAATTGTGGTAATTCATCCAGTCTTATTTTTCGCATTATTTTTCCCCATGGGGTAATCCTTTCATCATTGTCGGAGGAAAGTTGAGGGCCATTTATCTCTGCATTTTCATACATTGAACGAAATTTGATGATTTTAAAATTTCTACCATATAAACCAACTCTTTCTTGATTAAAAAATATACTGCCTTTTGAGGAAAAAAGCACCAATAATGCTGTAAGTAGGTAGATGGGTGAGAGTAAAATCAACACAAATAAAGAAATGCTAAAATCAAAGAAGCGTTTCAAAAACCAATGCCAGGTAGGCATTAAATCGTGCTCAATTTCAATTAAAGCAGTACCAAATATAGTACTCATTTTCACTTTTCCAGAGATGATATCACACATATCAGGAAGCATCTTTATATATACATCTGTGCCTTCTAAAAGGTCTATTATTTCTTCAATTTTATTGTGCTCTGTACTCTCCACAGCAATAATTACATCCTCAACATTATGCTGTTTTATAAGTTGTTTCAACTGCTCTAAACCTCCCATTTTAGGGATATAATCACTAAGTAGGTATTTTGTCTTTTCTTCAACACAAACAAAGCCAATAAAGTTATATCCGCTTGATAATTTCTCATTTTCAAGTTCTTTATACATTTCGACTGCCCTAACATTACTACCAATTATAAATGTATTGAAACGAATATCTTTTTGATGCACCTTGCGTGCAGAAATTGAGGTAAGAATAAATCTAAAAGAAGCAGTAAGTAATAAATGGGCACAAAAAAGCACAATAAACAAACTGTAATAAGTCTTATAGTTATCGATATAATCATCCAACAACGCCACAAAGAAAATAATGATAGTTCCGATTAAAACAATAAAAAGAGTATCGGAAAGTTCTTTCAGTCTCGACTTTCTATATATATTATTATAAGCACCTGCTATCAAATAAAGTAGGATCCAGAATACAGGAATAGCTATAATCCCAATATAAAACTTTTGCGTAAAATCAATTGGCAGTTCTTCTATAAAAACTTTTCTATAACTGAAAAACAAAGTCCAAGAAATCACTGCAGATAAGAGATCAAAAAAGAGGTACTTTGCTATTTGGAAATTTTTACTCATTTAATATACCACTTTGAAATTATCCAAATATAACTCTGCAACTTCAGCACTGTTTATATCTCGCCTCATAGAAATAAATACTTTATGATTGTTAGCTTGTAATGTATTAATAATGGCAGAAGTTAAATCTACATAAATTTTATTCCATTCATTTTTTGGATTTACAGTAACTAATGAAGTTGTAACAATTGTAGGGTTAAAATCTGCAAAAACACCAATTTGAAAAGAAGTGTTGCATTTATAATTCAGTTCTACATAAATAGGGGTGCCTATTTTCGGTAAATGTATGGCGTCTGTTGCGATTTCAAAAGTAAGATGTGGAGATGCTAAATGTACTCCTCCAGAATTTCCTTCAAACATAGTATCATTATTGATTAAGAAAGTGGTGTCGCTACTAGGTGTTTCTTCAAATTTCTTACTACCAATTTCAAAATCAATGATATGGAATGATGTGTTTTCAAAATAACTTACCTCAGGATTTATAATAGTAATGCTATCTTTCTTAAGCGTTATCTCTTCCGTATGAAAATCATAAAAAGGATAATTTTTTCTAGTTGCTGCTATACCATTGTTTTTGATTCCTGCCTTTATACTGATATTTTGCTTTCCTTCCTTAAGCACTGGAAAGTTTGCTGGTAATGGATATATTCCCTGCAAATCGTTATCGAAATATACCCATACATCAGTAATTTTATGTGAACTACTTCCTTGATTAGGGTTTTCACTTAAATCAACAGAAGGAATGCTGATGTAGGAGGGAATACCATTATTTAAATCAGTTTTTCTACAAGAAGAAAAAAGAAAAATTGAAATAAATAGAATGCAAGTAAGGTGCTTCATAATGGTTTTGTGCTATCTCAAACGAATCGTTATTTTATTTGTTGTGCGATTTTTTGCGCAATATCAAGTGCATTAATTGCATCTTGAATGCTAACAATGGGTTCAGTATTATTCTTAATTGCAAAATAAAAGGAAGTGAGCTCATCTTTTATCGCATTATTTTCCTCTGTCTTTGGACTTTCAAATTGAATTTGTTTTTTGGCTTTTCCATTTCCCGGATCAATAATCATTGCAAAAGGATCGTCAATATTTTTAACTTCCTGCATTCTTATTAGTTCAGCTTTTTTATGCAAAAAATCTATGGCAATGTATGCGTCTTGCTGAAAAACCCTTGTTTTGCGCATATTTTTAAATGATATTCTGCTAGCAGTAAGGTTGGCAACACATCCATTTTCAAATTCAATTCTGGCATTTGCAATATCAGGTGTATCGCTAATGATCGATACACCACTTGCATTTATTTGTTTTACTTTCGAATCAACTAATTTTAAGATAATATCAATATCATGAATCATCAAATCATGGACTACTGGAACATCTGTTCCTCTAGGATTAAATTCTGTCAAGCGGTGTGCTTCAATAAACATAGGATTATTACATTCATTCTCAATTGCAGTAAAGGCAGGGTTGAATCTCTCCACATGTCCAACTTGAATTTTACAACTTTTACCATCAGTGAGTGATAATAATTCTTTTGCTTGCTTAATAGTAGTTGTAATGGGTTTTTCTATAAATAGACTCTTGTTCTTTTCTAGTACTAATTTTGCATATTCAAAATGAGACTCAGTAGGCGTAACCACATCAACTGCATCACATTTTTCAATTAAATCTGTTGCAGAATGATATGCAGTGATGCCAAATTCATCAACAATTTGCTTTGCATTTTCGTCATTAGTATCCATAAAACCTATCAACTGGAAATCTTGTATTTCTTTTAACAAACGAATGTGTATTTTTCCTAGATGTCCTGCGCCAATAACGCCTATTTTTATCATTCTTTTGTAATATAGATTTGTTGGCGAAAATAGAATATTTATAAAGAAAAGCAATTAAGGATTAAGAATAAATGCAAGACACATTTAAACATCAAGGATTAAGAAAAAAGCTAGTTGAAGAAGTAAGAGAGAAAGGAATAAAGGATGAAAATGTTTTAGCCGCTATTGGTAAAATTCCAAGGCACCTTTTTATGGATAATGCATTTATCAATTTTGCGTATGTAGACAAGGCTTTTCCAATAGGTTCAGGGCAAACTATTTCTCAGCCTTTTACTGTTGCCAAGCAGACTGAACTTTTAGCAATAAAACCTTATGATAAGGTATTAGAAATAGGAACTGGATCTGGCTATCAAGCAGCAGTATTGATTGCTATGGAAGCAAATGTTTATACCATTGAAAGACAACAAGATTTATTTAAGAACACGAAAGGGTTCTTACCTAAAATTGGATATAAATGTCATTTCTTTTATGGAGATGGCTACCAAGGATTACCAAAGTTTGCTCCTTTTGATAAAATAATTATCACTTGTGGTGCTACAGAAATTCCAACTAAACTGCTCACCCAACTAAAAATATGTGGTAAGATGGTAGCTCCAATAGGTGGTGGAGATATTCAAGAAATGCAGTTGATAGAAAAAATTTCAGCAACAGAAAATCAAATTACAAAACATGGAAATTTTTCATTTGTTCCTATGCTAAACAATAAAAACTTTAAGGATTAATTGTTAAGAACCTCTTTTATTATCTCACACCCTTTAATAACCTCATCTTCAGAAATAGTAAGAGGTGGGGTAATGCGAATGGCAGTTTTAGTAAATAAAAAATAAAAAAGTATCAATCCTTTTTTTAGAGATTGTTCAACTACTTTTTTCGCTAATGCTTCATCTTCTAACTCAATAGCAAGCATTAATCCATTTCCTCTTATCTCTTTGATTTTTAGATGCTGTAAGTGTTTTCTAAAAAGTGATTCTTTTTGTTCTATTTCTTGCATTAAATCAGAATCAAGTAAATATTGTAAAGTAGCTAAGCTAGTTGCACAATTAACAGGGTGTCCTCCAAAAGTAGTTATGTGACCTAGTTGAGGGTTAAAAGTTATTAGGTTCATTAAGTCCCAAGAAGATATGAAAGCTCCTATTGGCATACCACCACCCATTGCTTTTGCAATACATAAGATATCAGGGATTACATCATATCTCTCAAAAGCAAATAGTGTTCCTAATCGGCCATAACATGTTTGTATTTCATCAAGAATAAGAAGCGACCCTGTTTTATTACACCTTTCTCTTACTTTTTGTAGGAAATTATTTGTAGGCGTAATAAATCCACTTGCCCCTTGTATAGGTTCAATTACTACACCAGCTGTTTGCTTTGTGATGTATTCTAAAGATTTTTCATCATTATAGATGATTTGATTACAATTTGGCAATAAAGGACGAAAACTAGCTTTTTGCTGTTCATTTCCCATAATGCTTAACGCGCCTTGGGTTGAGCCATGATAAGAGTCTTTACAGGAGATAATTTCTGATCTTCCTGTTGCTCGTTTAGCTAACTTCATAGCGCCTTCAATCGCTTCAGTTCCAGAAGTGGTAAAATATATTGTACTTAAGTTTTTTGGAAGATTATCAGCCAACAATTTAGCTAATTTATATTGTGGAGATTGTACATATTCTCCATATACCATTATATGTGTATACTGTTCTAACTGCTTTTTGATAGCATTTGTAATTATAGGGTTTGAGTGACCTAAAGTGCAAGCAGAAATGCCCGCAACAAAATCTAGATAATCTTTACCATTTACATCAGTTATATAACTTCCTTTAGCTGATTCAACTTCTAAACAAGAAGGAAAAGAAAAGGTTTGTGCTAAGTGGCGTTTAAATATATCTTTTGCATTACCCATACGGCAAAAGTAAGAAGATGGCAGAGATTATTCTATAATAATTTTTTTCTACCATTCCGCCCTCATAAATATAGAGTTGAGGATTATTTTTTGCCTTTAGCGTTATTATTGAAAACAGAATTGAAAGACAAATTAGAATTGATCTTTTCATTTTATCTATAGTTTGTTTTTCTGCTTATTACTTTCTTAGTTGCTGTCACAATTGCTTTTGCGTCTAGTCCGTATTTTTCTAATAATTGCATTGGTGCACCACTTTCTCCAAAAGTATCATTTACACCAACCATTTCTAGGGGAACAGGATTATTTCTACCTAACAACTGCGCTACACTATCGCCCAATCCGCCATTAAGCATATGTTCTTCAGCTGTGACTACACATTTTGTTTTACTCACAGCATTTAAGATGGCTTTTTCATCCAAAGGCTTAATGGTGTGGATATTTATTACTTCTGCAGAGATTCCGTTCTCTGCTAAAGTTTTTGCAGCCTCTAAAGATTCCCACACCAAATGCCCTGTAGCAAAAATTGTAACATCAGTGCCTTTTTGTAAATGTAAGGCTTTTCCAATTTCAAATTGTTGATCAGTAGGAGTAAAGTTAGGTACTTTAGGTCTTCCAAATCGCAAGTAGACAGGCCCATTATGGTCAGCAATAGCAATGGTTGCCGCTTTTGTTTGATTAAAATCACAAGGATTGATTACCACCATATTAGGCAACATCTTCATCATACCAATATCTTCCAATACTTGATGAGTTGCTCCATCTTCACCTAAAGTAACACCAGCATGTGAGGCGCATATCTTCACATTTTTTTCTGAATAGGCAACCGATTGCCTGATTTGATCATAAACCCTTGAAGTAGAGAAATTGGCAAATGTTCCTGTAAAAGGTATTTTACCACCTATTGTCATGCCAGCAGCAATACCAATCATATTTGCCTCAGCAATTCCAATTTGAAAAAAACGATCAGGATTTTCATTTTTGAAATCATTCATTTTAAGCGAGCCAGTAAGATCTGCACAAAGTGCTACTACTTTGGAATTTCTTCTTCCAAGTTCGGTTAGCCCTACTCCAAATCCTGAGCGAGTATCTTTCATTTCCATTTTAATATAATTTTATTAATTCTGATTTTCCTGATTGTACTTTAAATTTCTTTTCCCGTGTATACATATACTGCTTCGCTGATTTTGCCCTAAAAACAAGTTTATAATTTCCAGGTAGCAAGTAAAGCTTTACTTTTTGTGTATTATCATCAACAGAATAGATCTGCTGCCATAAATTATCTTTAAATTCGTAAATACCACCATAACCTTTAGAAGGTAAAAGGATATTTGCTATTCCTGTATTTGGAATTTTTATTTCTGCAACTGCTGATTGTTTTATTTTTACATCTTCAATAATAAGTCTAGGGGTAGTTAAAACTTCAACATCGTATTTTCCAATTAAGTATTTCTGTTTAGTATTTGTGGTTTGTACATTTAATGTATGATGCTGATCCTTTAGTCGAATAATACAGGGATAGTCCTGTTTACTTTGCATTTTGATTTCCAACTCTCCTTGAGGAGTAGAAAGTGGAATAATGGTATGTTTTCCAGGAGTTAGAGATATAATTTCCGATTCTACTGAAGGAATAGTATGTGCCACTACTTTATATTTCAAAATTGGATCAATACTCATGGTGTCAGGGTTACCCTTATGATTCATGGTGTGTATAAAGTTGTATTTGGCAAAAGATGAGAACTCATCATAAAAGGTAAGATTCACATTTGTTTCTGTTGGACTTCCGCTTTCATCTAAAAGATTTACTTGTGCTGTAGTTGAACTCATAATATAGGATATAACTACCTCTAAAACAGCTTCAAAGTCCTTTTCTTTTGAAGCATCATAGTAGGTGCCGACACAATCAAAAGTCTTTTCATAAGCCTTATCTAAACCAACACCTATCACAAATGGCTTAAGAATTATACCTTCCCTTTGCAAAAGTCTAGACACAGAACAGGGGTCCATATCACATTCTTCAACTCCATCAGTAATAAGAATGATAATATTTCTACTATTTGCATTTTTTGGGAAATCATAAGCCCCTTTCTCTAGCGCATTTGCAATTGGAGTAGTGCCTCTTGCTCTAAGCATTTTTAGTTTTGCCTTAATTCGATCTGCCACCATATCGCTTGAGGCAAAATCAACCTCTAATTTTGTATCATCACAATCTTGTGGAGGGTAACTTTTTTGATGACCATAAACCCTTAAACCAATCTCTAAATTATCCCTCTTCTTTAAACTATCTAATATGTTATTAAGTAATCCTCGAGCAATATCAATCTTTCTGCCTGACTGCCATCTACCAAGCATAGACTGGGAAGCATCAAAAATAAAAAGAATCCTATTTACAGGTTCTTGCTTTTTTTGAGCTATTGCAGAAAAATCACATCCCAAAAGAAAGGAAATAAGTAATACTATTTTAAGTTTTTTAATAATCACCTAAAGTTTCTGCATTTTGAGAAAGTGCTATTTCGAGTTGTTCATCATTAGGGGCAGAGCCATGCCACTTGTGCGTGCCCATCATATAATCAACTCCATTACCCATTTCAGTATGTAACAGAATTGTTACAGGCTTATTGTTTCCTACAAGACTTTTTGCCTTGTTTAAGATATTGATTACTGCCTCTAAATTATTCCCTTCTTTCTCTTCTAGAACAATCCAATCAAAAGCTTCTAGTTTTGATTTTAAATTACCAAGAGTAAGTACATCATCTATACTGCCATCTATTTGTTTTTTATTGTAATCAATAGTAGCAATCAGATTATCAACCTTATTAGCGGATGCATACATCAAAGCTTCCCAAATTTGCCCTTCTTGTAACTCTCCATCTCCATGTAATGAATAAATAAGTTTGTCATCATTGTTGAGTTTTTTACTTAAAGCACTTCCAATAGCAACTGAGAGACCTTGTCCTAATGAGCCAGAAGCCACACGAACACCTTCCAAATGATCGTGAGTAGTAGGATGTCCTTGCAAACGAGAGTTTATTTTTCGAAATGTAGCAAGTTCTGCAACTTCAAAATAGCCAGCACGAGCAAGAGTTGCATACCAGACAGGGGATATGTGACCATTTGACAGAAAGAATATATCCTCATCTTTTCCATCCATATTAAAATTAGCATTATGTTGCATAATTTCAAAATATAGCGCCACAAAATATTCCGTGCATCCAAGCGATCCGCCAGGATGTCCAGAATTATTGGCATGTACCATACGCACAATATCTCTTCTTATTTGCGTACAAATATCTTTTAGTTCAGTAGTTGTTTGCATATATTCTATTTTACAAAAGCAAAAATATAATTTTAATGAGATGAATAAAGTAGTGTTAATAATTATTGAAAACTCAAAATGTTAAGGAATTCAATCTTAGATGAATAAATTAAAAAAAGTAACTAATGCTGAAAGATTAGGTTAGAAATATAATCCTATGAATCAGCATTTTACAGACTTGATTTTTTAAAAATTTAGTTGTATATTTTCTACCGTAAACCACGAAACCATTTTAAATTAACCATCCAGACTTTTTTTGTAACTTAGCACTTGTTTATTACGATAACATAATTTTATTAATCTAAAACAAGTATTATGAAAAAACTATTTTTATTGTTCTTCTTTTTGCCTTTATTGGCATTATCCCAAGATTTATTCATATCCGAATATGGAGAAGGTAGTGGATATAACAAATACATAGAAATTTATAATCCAACAGGTGCAAGCGTTGATTTATCTGATTATCAGATATGGAAAATTACAAATGGAGGTTCTTGGCCAGAATCTACTTTAAATTTATCTGGAAATCTTGCAGATGATGATGTTTATATTATTTATCATAGCAGTTCAAATATTAATCCAATTATTAGTTCGGCTGGAGATGTTAGTTGGAGTCAAGCAAGTTGGACTGGAGATGATGCTGTTGGTCTTGCTAAATACGGGATGCTTGTTGATGTAGTAGGTACAGATGGGCCTGATCCTGGTAGTGGATGGGATGTTGCCGGAGTCACTAATGCAACTAAAGATCATACTTTAGTACGAAAATGCTCAGTGATTAATGGTAATACTAATTGGCTTTTATCAGCAGGTACTGACTCAGTAAGTTCCGAGTGGATAGTACTTCCTCAGAATGACTGGTCGGATATTGGCCAGCATACTCATCCATGTCAAGGAACTACAGTCTATGGGTGTACAGACAGTACGGCAACTAATTATAATATTAACGCTACAATTGATGATAGTTCATGCACTTATTGTGTATATGGATGCACAGGTCCAACTTATTGCAATTATGACTCAACGGCAACTTGTGATGATGGATCTTGTTGGGGGCTTGCAGGCTGTACAGACTCAACGGCATTAAACTATAATGCAATTGCAAACTGTAATGATAGTTCATGTACTTATTGTGTATATGGTTGCACAAACCAAGCAGCATCTAACTATGACCCATTAGCTACTTGTGATGATGGTGGTTGTATTTATGGTATTTATATATCAGAATACGGAGAAGGAAGTGGTTACAATAAATATATAGAAATATATAATGGAAGCGGTATAACTATTGACTTATCTGCATATGAGATATGGAAAATAACTAATGGCGGAAGTTGGGCAGAAAAAACTTTGAGTTTATCTGGGATACTTGCACACGATGATACCTATATTATCTGTAGTTCTAATTCTAGTACAGATTCAATTATAACTTCAGTTGCTGATATTACATGGAGTCAAGCAAGTTGGACTGGAGATGATGCTGTTGGTCTTGCTAAAGATAGTGTGCTTATTGATGTTATTGGTACAGATGGCCCTGACATAGGTGATGGTTGGGATGTTGCGGGTTTTCTTGAAGGAACAAAAGACCATACTTTGGTTAGGAAATGTGATGTGGTAAAAGGTAATACTAATTGGTCTTTATCCGGAGGTACAAATGCACAGAATTCTGAATGGATAGTACGCCCTATGAATGATTGGTCAGATTTAGGACAGCATACTGATTCATGTCAAGCCCCTTACATTTATGGCTGTATGGATTCACTAGCATTAAACTACTATTCTGTAGCTAATGTTAATAACGGAATTTGTATTTATCCTGTATATGGATGTACAAATCTAAATGCTTGCAATTATGATTCTACAGCCAATGTTGATGATGGCTCTTGTTTAACTGCATATGGTTGTACGGATTCAACGGCAACTAATTATAATTCATTATCTACTTGTGATGATGGTTCGTGTTGCTCTATTACATTAGATTCACTAAGCTCAAATAGTAATGATGCTTGTGCAGGGGATATGATAAGAGTATATGGTAATTTCTGTTTGTTTAAAAATACTTATCCATCTAGTAATAATATTACCTTTACCGCTTGGGTTGGCAGTGAAATGGCTTCGCTTAATAGTTGGGATTCAACTTATATAGATATAACAATACCAGTGGGTTATGGTAATCAAGATGTTTTTGTAGTATTCTATGATCAGTTATCTAATGGGCAACCCTTTGTAGACACTTCTAATGGGCTTGCATTTTCTTATCCAAACATTACATTAGATTCACTAAGCTCAAATAGTAATGATGCTTGTGCAGGGGATATGATAAGAGTATATGGTAATTTCTGTTTGTTTGAGAACACCTATCCATCTAGTAATAATATTACCTTTACCGCTTGGGTTGGCAGTGAAATGGCTTCGATTAATAGTTGGGATCCAACTTATATAGATATAACAATACCAGTGGGTTATGGTAATCAAGATGTTTTTGTAGTATTCTATGATCAGTTATCTAATGGGCAACCCTTTGTAGACACTTCTAATGGGCTTGCATTTAGTTATTGTATCTCTGGCTGTACTGATTCGACTGCATGTAACTTTGATTCAACAGCTAATGTTAATGATGGCTCTTGTTTAACTGCATATGGTTGTACAGACAGTACAGCAAGCAACTATGATCCAAATGCTACATGTGATGATGGTAGTTGTATGCAAGCTGCTGTGTGTAATTCTTATCCAACTAACCTTTATGTTACTGATGTAATTGATATCAGTTGTACATTTGGTTGGGATAATATGAATACTTCTAGTTGTATGGTACTACAATATGCTATGCGTTATCGTAAGCAGGGTACTACTAATTGGACAACACGATCAGCAGGTGTTGGTAATGGACTATGTAACTTTGGTTTGCAAACAACAAGTCAGATGTTATTAAATCTAGATCCATCAACTACTTATGAGTGGAGAATGAAGACATTCTATTGTGGAGGACAAAGTTCTTACTACTCTCCAATAGAGACTTTCACTACAGCTGCAGCTTGTCCTGATTTAACTAACTTAACAGTACAGACTTTTAGTGGTAATCATACTAAAGCTGCATTTACTTGGGATACTACAGGTGCATA
>JAYZYW010000011.1:0-6971 GCA_036139835.1 Bacteroidota bacterium | reverse complement strand
TTTTGGAGTAGGCATTGGCTCTAACTCTTTTGCCTTTCGTCTTTCATTAATTGATGTTTTTATAAAGTTGGAAACTGAAATCCCAGGGATTTCTACGGGATATTGAAAAGAAAGAAAGACGCCTTTGTTTGCCCTTTCTTCAGGTGGCAGCTCCAATAAATCCTCTCCTTCAAAATCAATTTCTCCCTCTGGAACCTCATAGTCTTCTTTTCCAGCAATTACGGAAGCAAGGGTGCTTTTCCCAGATCCGTTTGGGCCCATTATTGCGTGCACCTCTCCAGCCTTTACTTTTAAGTTTATTCCATTAAGAATAAGAGTGTCTTCTATTCCTGCTTTTAAATTTTTTATAGTTATCATTTTCTTGTTTTTATCCTACTGAACCCTCAAGGCTAATTTCTAATAATTTTTTAGCTTCAACTGCAAACTCCATTGGCAGTTGATTTAACACATCTTTACAATATCCATTTACAATTAGTGCAATTGCCTCTTCAGTCCCTATTCCTCTTTGGTTGCAATAGAAAATTTGATCCTCTCCAATTTTTGAAGTAGTTGCTTCATGCTCTACTTTTGATGAATTATTCTTTACCTCAATGTAGGGGAACGTATGTGAACCGCATTTGTCGCCCATTAGCAACGAATCACATTGAGAAAAGTTTCGAGAATTTATGGCTCCTTTTGAGATACGCACTAGCCCTCTATAATTTCCATCACTTTGACCTGCTGATATTCCTTTTGCTATTATTGTGCTTTTAGTGTTTTTTCCTATGTGTATCATTTTTGTTCCAGTATCCGCTTGTTGATAGTTATTTGTAACCGCAACTGAGAAAAATTCTCCAATAGAGTTGTCCCCTTTTAAAATACAGGATGGATATTTCCAAGTTACCGCAGATCCTGTTTCAACTTGCGTCCAAGAGATCTTTGCGTTTTTATGACAAATTCCTCTTTTGGTGACAAAGTTGAAAACGCCACCAACCCCCTCATCATTTCCAGGGTACCAATTTTGCACAGTTGAATATTTAATGTCCGCATTATCCATTGCAACTAGCTCTACAACCGCTGCATGTAATTGGTTTTCATCACGCATTGGGGCAGTACACCCTTCTAAGTAACTTACTTGACTCCCCTCATCAGCAATTAAAAGAGTCCTTTCGAATTGACCCGTTCCAGCTTCATTTATTCTAAAATAAGTAGAAAGTTCCATTGGACATTTTATCCCTTTAGGGATATAACAAAACGAACCATCAGAAAACACAGCAGAGTTTAAAGCTGAGAAGAAGTTGTCTCTTGTTGGGACTACAGACCCAAGGTATTTTTTTACAAGATCTGGATGATTTTGAATTGCATCAGAAATAGAACAGAAAATAATGCCTTTTTTAGCAAGCGTTTCTTTAAATGAAGTGGCAACAGATACAGAATCCATCACAATGTCAACCGCAACATTTGCAAGTCTTTTTTGCTCCTCTAATGAGATTCCAAGCTTGTCAAAAGTTTTTTTCATTTCAGGATCTAGATCATCTAAACTGTCCAAAACAGGTTTTTGTTTAGGAGCGGAATAATATATTACATCCTGATAGTTTGGCTTACTATAGGAAACATTAGCCCAATTTGGCTCTTCCATTTTAAGCCAAGCCTTATAGGCATTTAAACGATATTCTAACATCCATTTAGGCTCATTTTTCTTTGCTGAAATAGTACGAACGATTTCTTCTGAAATCCCCTTTGGGATGGTGTCTGATTCTATATCAGTTGTAAATCCGTATTTATATTCAGCAGAGGTAACTTCATTTAGCAACTCCTCTTCTGTTTGGTTCTTTTTTTCACTCATTTGTTAAGGTTTTTAAAGAGAAAAACTCTCTCCACATCCGCAAGTTCTACTTGCATTAGGATTATTAAAAACAAATCCCTTGCCATTTAATCCATCAGAAAACTCCAAGGTGGTTCCAACAAGATATAAAAAGCTCTTTTTGTTTATTAATAGACGAATTTCATTGTTTTCAATGAGCTCATCATCATCATTTTTTTTGTTGTCAAAATCTAAGTTATAGCTTAATCCTGAACAGCCACCACTTTCAACCCCCACTCTAACATAGCTGTTTTTTTCCATATTTTTATCTAGTAAATGGAGCAATCTTTCCTTTGCAGAATCGCTTATTGTTATCATGCTATTTCTATTTAAATTAAACAAATACAAAACTACAAAATCCTTCTTACATATTGCGTATCTTTGTACAATGAGTTTGTTAGAAGACAAGAAAATAAATACTACTCCAATTTCAAAACTTGGGGAGTTTGGATTGATTGATCATCTAACAAAAGATATTAAAACTAAAAATGAGAGTTCGATTCTTGGGATTGGTGATGATGCGGCTGTTATTGATATGGGAGATAAATATCAGTTAGTTAGTACTGATTTGCTCGTAGAAGGAGTCCATTTTGATTTGGCGTATACTCCACTAAAGCACCTTGGCTATAAAGCCGTTGCAGTAAATGTTTCTGATGTTTGCGCTATGAATGGCGAGGCGAAACAGATTACCGTTGGCTTGGCTATGAGTAATCGTTTTACGGTTGAAGCTTTAGATGAATTATATGAAGGGATAAATTTAGCTTGTACAAATTATGGAGTAGATCTTGTTGGAGGAGACACCACTTCTTCTTCTTCTGGATTAATGATCAGTATTACCGTTCTAGGAGAAGTAGTAAAAGAAAATATAGTATACAGATCTGGAGCGAAAGTCAATGATTTAGTAGTGTGCACAGGCGATTTAGGGGCGGCCTATTTAGGCTTACAGCTTTTAAAAAGAGAAAAAGAAGTGTTTGTTGATAATCCAACAATCCAGCCTGACTTAACAGGAAATGATTATGTTTTAAGAAGACAATTAAAGCCAGAATCCGCTGTAAAATACAATAAGATCTTAAAAGAATTGAGAATTATTCCAACATCCATGATTGATATTTCTGATGGACTTTCTTCTGAGGTGTTGCATTTAGCAAAAGCGTCAAGTGTGGGGATTACAATTCATGAAGATAAAATACCAATTGATTATACAACTATGAATTTGGCAAATGAATTTAATATGAATCCTGTTGTTTGTGCTTTAAGCGGAGGGGAAGATTATGAATTGCTATTTACAGTAGCCCAAGACCATTATGATAAATTAAAGAAAGACCCTGACTTTACAATTATAGGTTTTGTTACCGATATATCTGAAGGAAATAATTTTATAGCAAATGACGGAAGTTCACACCGCTTAACGGCACAAGGCTGGGATGCTCTATGAAAAAAAGCAGTTGATAGCAAGGTTACACCGATTTTTTCTTAAATAGTTTTCTAAAGAGAATCATAAAAGGATCAAAATATCTATCTACCACTCTTTCTTTTAGCGGGATAATCCCATCATCTGTTATTTGAATATCTTCAGGGCACACCTCGGTACAACATCTTGTGATATTACACATTCCTGAGCCATAATCTTCCTTAATCGCTGGTATTCTGTCTGCATCATCCATGGGGTGCATTTCCAAACTAGCAAGGCGAATCATAAATCTTGGGCCAACAAATTTTTCTTTGGAATTTTGATCTCTTAGTACATGGCATACATTCTGGCACAAATAACATTCAATACATTTTCTGAAATGTTGTGTTCTTTCTACATCCACTTGTTGCATGACCAATCCTTTTTCGGTATTTTTCTTGTTTTGCGCAGGAGAAAACGGTGTTATTCTTTGGTTTTGTTTGTAATTCCAGCTTACATCAGTTACTGTATCTTTAATAATTGGAAAAGATTTCAATGGCATAATAGTAATAGTGTCATCAGCGTCATATTCATTCATTCTTGTCATACAGGCCAGCTTAGGCTTTCCATTTATCTCAACACTACACGATCCGCATTTTCCTGCTTTACAATTCCATCTACAAGCCATATCATTCGCATCATCTGCTTGAATTCTGTGCATTGCATCCAGCACCACCATGCCTTCAGTTACATTACAATTATAGTCAATTAATACCCCCTGAGCATTATCTCCTCTGTATATTTTGAATTTGCGATTTCTCATAATTACATCTGTGATTTTCTTTCTTCAGCAACTTCTGCTTCTAAATCTTCAAGCTTTGCATTTGCAATTCTTTCCAGCTCTTGATTTGGATTTTTTCTTCTTTCTTTAATTATTTTCATGCTTCCATCTTCCCCTTTTTTGCTGATGATATTATATTGATACCAGTCCTCACTTTCTGTCGCAAAATCATCTCTTGTATGAGCCCCTCTGCTTTCTGTTCTAAGATGCGCCGCTCTAGCCACCGCTTCTGCAGTAATTAATAAATTTCGCATAGCAAGCGCTTCATGCCACCCGGGATTAAACTGGCTGGAACCATTCGCTTTTACAGTTTTGTTTTTTTCTTTTAAGGTTTCGATATTTTTAATGCCTTCTTGTAGCTCAGAATCGGTTCGAATAATTCCCACATTATTTTGCATGTTTTTTTGCAGGTCCTCATGCAAAAGATATGGGTTTTCCCCCACCTCTCTATTTAATATATTGGTAGCGTTTCTGATAATTTTTTTGGCATCTTCATCGCTAAATTGAGGCATTCCACTTAATCCTTTAGCATATTTAGAAGCCCCCATGCCAGCTAAATTTCCAAATACTAATAAATCGGATAAGGAATTTCCTCCTAATCGATTTGCTCCATGCATTCCTGCAGCACATTCTCCACAAGCAAAAAGCCCATCAACAGTTGACATTGTTGTGTCAGCGTCTACTCGAATTCCTCCCATAAAATAATGGCACGTTGGACCAACCTCCATAGGCTCTTTTGTAATGTCTAATTCAGCAAGCACTTTAAATTGATGATACATTGAAGGTAATTTCTTTTTAATATCTTCTTCACTTCTTCTTGTTGCTATATCTAAATAAGCCCCCCCGTGTTTTGACCCTCTACCGGCTTTTACTTCAGCATTAATAGCTCTTGCAACCACATCTCTTGTAAGCAATTCTGGTGGTCTTCGGGCGTCTTTATCTCCCGCCAACCATCTAGCGGCCTCTTCTTCAGTATCGGCAGTTTCATTCTTAAATTTCTCTGGAATATAGTCAAACATAAATCTTTTTCCTTCACTATTTCTCAAAACCCCACCTTCTCCTCTAACTCCTTCAGTTACTAATATCCCCCTTACAGATGGAGGCCATACCATTCCTGTTGGATGAAATTGATTGAATTCTAAATCCATTAATTCGGCCCCAGCCTCATAAGCCATAGCATATCCATCTCCGGTATATTCCCAACTATTTGAAGTTATTTCCCAGGCCTTTCCCCCTCCTCCCGTAGCAAGTATTAAGGATTTTGTTTTGAAAATGATAAATTCCCCTGTCTCCCTATACATACAAACAACGCCAGCAATCCTTCCGCTTTTATCTTTCAAGATATCTAAAGCTGTGCATTCCATATGAATATCAATGTCTTTATGTATTCCATAATCCTGAAGGGTTCTAATCATTTCCAATCCTGTTCTGTCTCCAACATGAGCAAGTCTTGGATATCTGTGCCCTCCAAAATTTCTTTGGTTGATAAGCCCTTCTTTTGTTCTATCAAAAACAGCTCCCCATTGTTCTAATTTTCTTACTCTATCAGCAGCATGTCTAGCATGTAATTCGGCCATACGCCAAACATTCAGCATTTTCCCTCCACGCATTGTATCTCGAAAATGAATTTTCCAATGATCTCGTTTATCTACATTCCCAAGTGATGCGGCCATACCCCCCTCAGCCATTACCGTATGCGCTTTTCCCAATAAAGATTTACAGATCAACCCAACTTTTTTGGATTCTTTGGTAGCTGTTATTGCGGCACACAAACCAGCCCCTCCCGCCCCTATTACAAGAACATCAAACTCTATCTGTCTTATTTCTGAAATATCTAACATAATTACTTTTTATCCCCAAGTATTTAAATCTATAATCATTCCCATTGAAACTAATCTAACATAAACATCAGAAAGCCCAACCCAAACTAAAGAAAGCCATGCAAATATTTGATGTCTTCTATTAAGATAAGTTACAATTTTCCATCTACTATGTGCTGCAGAGTGTGAGCAAGAAAAACAATCCATTCTGCCCCCAATCAAGTGTCTTAATGAATGACACCCAAAAGTATAGCCGCCTAATAATATAGGATTAATAAGCAATACAATACTTCCCACCCCTACACCAAATTCTCCATTTCTAAAAAAAGCCATAACAGCATCATAAGAAAGAAGAAAAATAAATATTATTGCAAAATACAAGGCATATCTATGTAAGTTTTGAATCCATAAAATTCCTGTTTCTCCTTTATAGTTTGTTTGTGAGACCCCTTCAACAGCACAAGCTGGTGGGGAAAATGTAAATGCTCTATAATATGCTTTTCTATAATAATAGCATGTGAATCTAAAAGAAAGAGGAAACACTAAAATAAGCCAAGCTGGAGAATATCCGGGAAGCCACCACAGCCAATCTGGCCATGCCCCAAATAAGGCGTGAGAAACAGGAGGAATACCATTCATTCCTTCTTTAAGAAATAAGGGGGGAGAATAAAAAGGAGAAAGATAGCCCCCAAATCCTTCAGCGTTTACAGTTCCGCTCCACCAAAAATATTCTCCTTGCCAAGCAGCCCAAGTAGAATATCCTATAAACGAAAGAAGACCAAAAAGGACTAACAGCGGCCCTATCCACCAGTTATCTTCTCTTAGGGTAGATAAAAACTTTTTTTCTTCAACAATTTGTGTCATATTGTTTTTTAATTCGGCAAATATAGTAGCTTTATATAAATTAATTTAAATAAAAAAATAGTTTTTTAGCTAGCTGAAAACTAATTATTAACTTTGACCCTTAAATTAATGATAAGATGAAATACTTACCAATTAACAATCAGTTATTTATAAAAAACAGAGCACGATTTAATGCTAAACTATCAGGCAATGATATTGCCATTTTTAATGCAA
>JAYZYW010000010.1:0-28873 GCA_036139835.1 Bacteroidota bacterium | reverse complement strand
ATAAGTTTGTCCTTCACTAATATCTCCATACATTGATGAAGTATAATCTTCATAAAAATCTTGAGTCCCCGCTGTATTATTATTGATATTAAAATTATCACCTATTAACTGAACCTCTTCAATAATTGTTTGAGGAGTTGTTATAAAATTTGCATTAGGATTTGATGCACAATAAGATAATAATGAAATAGTTCCTGGAGGTGTTCCACTGTTAAAAACAGATGTATAAATACCACTTAAATTGTAAGTACTACCATTCCAAACTAAACTGTCACAAGCTGTAATATTACTATATGAAGTATCAGTATTTAGAATAGTTAAATTAAGTGTAACTGTACTATCACAACCATTGGCGTTTGTAGTACTGTAAATATAAGATCCACTAGAAGTATAAACTGTACCATTCCAACTATAACTATCACATGCTGTATCAGTAGAAGTAGAGGTAGTAGATGAATTAATGATTAAATTTAATGTAGCTGTACTATCACAACCATTAGCGTTTGTAGTACTGTAAATATAAGATCCACTAGAGGTATAAACTGTACCATTCCAACTATAACTATCACATGCTGTTTCAGTAGAAGTAGAGGTAGTAGATGAATTAATAGTTAAATTTAATGTAGCTATACTATCACAACCATTAGCATTTGTAGTACTATCAATATAAGATCCACTAGAGGTATAAACTGTGCCATTCCAACTATAACTATCACATGCTGTTACAATAGAAGTAGAGGTAGTAGATGAATTAATGGTTAAATTTAATGTAGCTGTACTATCACAACCATTAGCATTTATAGTACTATCAGTATAAGATCCACTAGAGGTATAAACTGTACCATTCCAACTATAACTATCACATTCTGTTACAATAGAAGTAGAGGTAGTAGATGGATTAATAGTTAAATTTAAACTAAATATAGTATCACAAAGAGGGTTAGTTAATACAATTGAATAATCTTCTGTTGCTCCAAAAAAAGGCTCGTTCCATCCTGTAGGAGACTCACATGGGCCCATTATAACTGATGACCAATCAGCATTACTCATACAAACAACTCTCATTCTTGTAGGTCCATAAATCCCCGTTGTAGGTACCGTAAAGTTAAAAGTATATATAGTGCCAGGAACCCAACTACCCCATGGTATATTAATTACACCAAGATCTTCTCCTGAATCTAAAAAGTCACCATCAATATTGAAATCAATATAAACATTTATAGCTTCAGGTGCATATGAACCAGTAACTGCATATAAGTCATAAGGAGTGATAGATACTGTATAAATTTGCCCCTCAGTAATATCTGCATAAATTGTTGAAGTATAATCTTCATAAAAATCAGGCATTCCTGCAGTATTATTAATAATATTAAAATTATCACCAATTAATTGCACCTCTTCTATAATTGTGGCAGGTTGTGTAATAAAACCAGGTGTAGGATTTGAGGCACAGTATGATAATAGAGAAACTGTTCCGGAAGTTATAGTGCTAGTATGTGTATAAACTCCTGTTGAGTCATAAGAAATGCTGTTTACAGCCCAAAGATAAGATTCGCATGCTGCTGTAGTAGTAGTACTATCTGTAGGATATAGACAACTCCCATCATCACAAGTAGATGAAGCATCATAGTTACATGCAGTAGGATCCATACAGCCATATAAGCAATAAAAACAAGAACCGTCATCACAAGTAGCTGTAGCATCATAATTATTTGCTATTGGATCTATACAACCAAGAAGTCCATAACATGAACCATCATCCATATTTGCTAAGGCGTCATAATTACATGCTAGTGTATCTGTACAGCCATAAACAGGTACAATACTACTAAAAAGACGAACATGACCACTAGATATGCCAATGCCATCATACCAATTAGCACCAATAGCCACTATTTGACCATCACTTGAAAGAGCTACAGAATAGCCACTCCAATCACCAGCTGTTTGCCCATCTATATCAGATCCAACTTGAGTCCAGGAGCTGCCATTGTAATTATAAACTCTGACATGACCTGCATTTGAGCCATTTCCATCATTATATCGGGCTCCAATAGCTACTATCCCTCCATCAGATGAAAGAGCTACAGAATTTCCACTATTATCACCAGATACTTCTCCATCTATATCTTGTCCTAATTGATTCCAAGAAGTACCGGTCCAGTTGTAGATTCTTACATGACCTGCATTTGAACCATTTCCATCATTCCCATAAGCACCAATAGCTACTGTTTGCCCATCAGCAGAAAGAGCTACAGACCATCCACTCCTATCACCAGCTGCTTCTCCATCTATATCACCACCTAGTTGAACCCAAGAGAGCCCATTGTATTGATAGATTCTTACATGACCAGCATCTGAACCATTCCCATCATTGAGATAAGCACCAATAGCTACTGTTTGTCCATCACTTGAAAGGGACAGAGACCAATCACTAAGATCATTCGCTGCTTCTCCATCTATATCTTGTCCTAATTGATTCCAAGAAGTACCGCTCCAGTTATAGATTCTTAAATGACCAGCAGATGTCCCATTGCCATCATTATATGGAGCTCCAATAGCTACTGTTTGACCATCACTTGAAAGAGATACAGACAAACCACTTTGATCACCAGCTGCTTCTCCATCTATATCAGCTCCTTGTTGTATCCAAGAAGTGCCATTCCAGTTATAAATTCTTACATGTCCAGCATTTGAACCATTGTCATCATTATTTTTAGCACCAATAGCCAGTATTTGACCATCACTTGAAAGAGATACAGACCAGCCACTCATATCATCAGTTACTGCTCCATCTAGATCAATTCCTTGTTGTATCCAAGTACCACTTATATTTTTATAGACTCTTACATGGCCAGCACTATTACCATTTCCATCATTATATGGAGCTCCAATAGCTACTGTTAATCCATCACTACTTAAAGATACAGAATGCCCACTAAGATCACTAGCTGCTTCTCCATCTATACCTTGCCCTAATTGAGTCCAATTTTGCGCAATAGCAAAAGAAAAAGTGAATAATATAAAAAAAATAAAGAGTATAAATCTCTTCAAAATACTTGTTTTAGTTTATAAAAAATTGTACTGCCGCAATATGGGACCAAATTACAAAATAAATTCCAATACATCTCTGCCTAAAAAACAATTAGATAACCTATTTTTTAAACATGTAGAAGCTAAATATGTTATACGAATTAAAACAAAATTTGTTAGAAATCATCTTTTAGTATAATAAGACTAAATTTTAAACTGCAGGGACCTAACATATTAAACTCCAAAAATTATCAACTAATTACTATCTTTGCCATCTGGAAATGAAAACTCAGCATGAAACAAAAAAATATATATAGTCCGATAAATAAAATAAGAATTGTAACGGCTGCTTCCCTTTTTGATGGGCATGATGCTGCTATCAATATCATGAGGAGAATTATTCAAGCTACAGGATGTGAGGTTATTCATTTGGGACATGATAGAAGTGTTGAGGAAGTAGTCAATTGTGCTATTGAAGAAGATGCAAATGCTATTGCAATGACATCCTACCAAGGAGGACATACGGAATACTTAAAATACATGTATGACCTATTACAAGAAAAAAATGCAACAAAAATAAAGATCTTTGCAGGAGGTGGAGGGACCATTCTTCCTGAAGAAATAAAAGAATTAGAAACCTACGGAATTACTAAAATTTACCATCCAGATGATGGCAGAAAAATGGGATTACAGGGAATGATCAACGATCTAATTAAGCGTTCAGACTTTTTAATTGGAGAAACATTAGAAGGCGGAATATCTGAGATTGCAAATAAAAATATAAATGCTATTTCTCGTATGATTTCTGCAGCAGAGAACTGTCCTAAAAAACATTCCAAAGTTCTCACCGACATTAAAGATCTTGCAATTAAATCATCTACACCAGTACTTGGTATTACAGGAACAGGTGGGGCTGGAAAATCATCATTAGTAGATGAAATAGTTAGAAGGTTTATCATGAATTTCCCCACTAAAAATATTGCAATTGTTTCAGTTGATCCATCAAAAAAGAAAACTGGAGGTGCTCTACTTGGAGATAGAATCAGAATGAACTCTATAAAGTCAAATCAAGTGTATATGAGGTCTTTAGCAACAAGGCAAGCAAATCTTGCACTTTCTGCACATGTAAATGATGCACTTAATATTTTAAAAGTTGCTAATTATGACTTGATAATTTTAGAAACTTCTGGTATTGGTCAATCTGATACAGAGATATTAGAACATTCTGATGTTTCCCTTTATGTAATGACTCCAGAATATGGAGCTGCAACCCAACTAGAAAAAATTGACATGCTGGACTTTGCAGATATTATCTCTATTAATAAATTTGACAAAAAAGGAAGTTTAGATGCACTAAGAGATGTTAAAAAGCAATACCAAAGAAACAATAATCGTTTTGATGAGGATGCTGATATTATGCCTGTATTTGGGACAATTGCATCACAATTTAATGATCCTGGAACCAATTCTATATACAAAGCAATAATTAATAAATTTTCGGAAAAGGGATTAGAAAATTTTAGCTCAAATTTTGAAATTACAAATAAAATGAGTAAAAAAATATTTGTAATTCCACCACATAGAGTGCGTTACCTATCTGAAATTTCTGAAAACAATAAATCCTATGATAAATGGGTAAATGAGCAAAAAGAAATTGCACAAAAACTATATGCTTTACAAAAAACATTAGAAATATTAGATAACTCGTCTAATAATGTTACAACACAGATCAAAAAAGAATATGAAGCACTTCTACTAAATTTAGACCCTAAAAATAAACTTCTTATTGACTCTTGGGATGAAGTTAAAAACAAATACAAAGAAAAGATATTTAAGTATCAAGTAAGAGGAAAAGAACATTCAATTGAGACGCATTCTAATTCGCTATCAGGAACTGCTCTTCCAAAAATATCATTACCAAAATATGAAGCTTGGGGAGATCTATTAAAATGGCAATTACAAGAAAATATTCCTGGAGAATTCCCTTACACTTCTGGACTTTTTCCATTCAAAAGAGAGGGTGAAGACCCAACAAGAATGTTTGCTGGTGAAGGAGGGCCTGAAAGGACTAACAAAAGATTCCATTTGGTCAGTTTAGGGATGCCTGCTAAAAGATTGTCAACAGCTTTTGATTCAGTAACACTTTATGGAAATGACCCTGGGAAACGACCAGATATTTATGGTAAAATTGGTAATGCAGGTGTTTCAATTTGTTGTTTGGATGATTTAAAGAAATTATATTCTGGATTTGAACTAGCTAACCCTATGACTTCTGTTAGTATGACGATTAACGGCCCCGCTCCTATGCTGTTAGCATATTTTATGAATGCAGCTATCGATCAAGAATGTGAAAAATATATTACAGAACAAGGGATAGAAAAAGAAATAGAAAATAAGATTACATCTATCTACCGAAACAAAGGAATAAAACGACCAAAATACCAAGGCAACTTACCAGAAGGAAATAACGGATTAGGGCTCTTTTTACTAGGAATTACTGGAGATGAAGTTTTAGATAATAAGATCTACCAAAAAATTAAAAAAGACACTCTAACCAAAGTTAGGGGAACAGTTCAAGCAGATATTCTAAAAGAAGATCAAGCACAGAATACTTGTATTTTTTCTACTGAATTTGCATTAAAAATGATGGGAGATGTTCAGGAGTATTTTATTGACAATAGTATTAGAAACTTTTATTCGGTTTCAATTTCTGGTTATCATATTGCAGAAGCTGGTGCAAATCCTATTTCTCAATTAGCTTTTACACTTGCTAACGGATTTACTTATGTAGAATACTATCTAAGTAGAGGAATGGATATTAATAAATTTGGGCCTAACCTTTCATTCTTTTTTAGTAATGGTGTAGATCCTGAATATGCAGTGATTGGTCGTGTAGCTAGAAGAATTTGGGCAAAAGCTATGAAGCAAAAATATGGAGCCAATAAAAGAGCACAAATGTTGAAATACCACATACAAACTTCTGGAAGATCCCTACATGCACAGGAAATTGATTTTAACGATATCCGAACTACTTTACAAGCACTTTATGCAATTTATGATAACTGTAACTCTCTACATACAAACGCTTATGATGAGGCTATCACCACCCCTACTGAGGAATCAGTAAGAAGAGCAATGGCAATACAACTTATCATAAATAAAGAATTAGGGCTAACTAGAAATGAAAATCCAATTCAAGGTGCTTTTATTATTGAAGAACTAACAGATTTAGTAGAAGAAGCAGTACTGACAGAATTTGACAGAATTACAGAAAGAGGTGGTGTATTAGGCGCTATGGAAACTATGTATCAGAGATCTAAGATTCAGCAAGAGAGCTTACATTATGAAACCTTAAAACACACAGGTGAATACCCAATTATTGGAGTGAATTCTTTCTTAAATAAAACAGGATCTCCAACTATTATTCCACAGGAGGTAATTCGTGCCACAGAGAAAGAAAAAAAGTATCAGATTTCTATGCTTGCTGAGCTCCATAAAGGCAGTAAGGAAAAATCAAAAGTATTACTTAGTAAACTACAAAAATCTGCTATCCAAAACAAAAATATTTTTGAAGTGTTAATTGATGTCGCAAAAGTGTGTTCATTAGGCGAAATAACCAATGCTCTATTTGAAGTAGGTGGGCAGTACAGAAGAAATATGTAATAATTGCTATAGAAAACATAATCATGATAAAAAATAAAATAATTACACTTATACTAGTGCTTTGTGTAACAATATCAAATGCACAAAATTCTTTTAAAGCAAAAGTATTAGATGCTAGATCCAATGAAGCTTTGATTGGATCTACCATCCTAATAAAAGGAACAAATAATGGAGTAAGTACTGATGTAAACGGATTTGGAACTCTTAATAATATCCCAAATGGAGAACAGATTATTAAGGTCTCTTCTATTGGATATGAAGACCATCATTTAAAGTTGAAATTTCCTGTTGAAAATGAAAAAATACACACTATTTCACTTACTACTTCTGATACAGAAATGGATGAAATAATTATTGAAGCTACAAGAGGAAACAAAACGGTTGCTAACCTACCTACAAGAACTGAAGTTCTTACAGAAGAAATAGATGAAGCAGCAAGTATGGAAGCAAGTAAGATCTCTCATTTAATAACACATTCTACAGGAATCCAAGTACAAACTACAGCTGCTGGTAGTAATGGAGCAGTAGTTAGAATTCAGGGCTTGAACGGAAGATACACCCAAATGTTAAAAGATGGATTTCCCCTTTATGGTGGATTCTCTGGAAGTTTAGATATTTTGCAAATCCCCCCTTTAGATTTAAGACAAATTGAATATATAAAAGGATCTGCCTCTACCCTTTATGGTGGTGGAGCCATTGCTGGATTAATTAATTTACTCACTAAAAAAGCAGACAAAGATGAAACGCTTTTACATATAAATCTTTCTCATATTGGTGCAAGAGATTTTAATGCTTTCACTTCCAAACGATTTGGGAAATGGGGATTTACCAATTTAGCTTCTATGCATATGCATAATCCTTATGATGCAGATAAAGATGGATTCTCAGATATTGCTCAAGTATCAAAATTTAATTTCAATCCGAAATTATTTTACCATCCGAATAAAAAAACAAATTTATATTTTGGAGCTACTATCTCCAAGGAGAATAGAAAAGGAGGAAGTATAAGTAAAATAAGTAATGAAAACCCTGACACCCTTTACTTTTTAGATGAGCAAGAAAGCAGCCGTTTTACTACTCAGTTTTCAGCAAACTACAAATTAGATAAAACTAAAACAATCACAATAAAGAATAGTTTTTCTTCCTTTGATAGATATATTAATATTGATAATAAGATTGATCATTTAGGAACTTCTACTACATTTGGAGGAAATCAAATCAACAGTTTTACAGAATTAAATTTTAACCTTAATAAGAAATCCCAAAATATCAATATTGGTATTAATGCACTATCAGAAAAATTTAAAGAAGATAATTTTATTCCTCAACCATTAAGAAATCAAAAATATCGAACTCTTGGATTATATATAAACCACCTTTGGGATATAACGGATAAAATTGCTCTGGAAAGTGGATTAAGAACCGATAAAGTAGATGGCTCAAGCTTAAATACAGAAAACGGAGGACAATCCTTTATACTACCTAAAATCTCATCTTTATACAAGTTAACTCCTGAGCTTTCTATCCGTTTAGGAGGAGGAATGGGATATAGAATGCCAACCATTTTTAATGAGGAAGCTGAGCCTTATGGATATAAAAATGTACAAACAATTGATTTTGGAAACTTAGTTGCAGAAGAATCTTACGGTAGCAACATTGACTTTAAATATCAATCTACTTTTGGATTAGATAATATACTGCTTTCCTTAAACCAAATGTTCTTTTATAATGTAATTGATAATCCAATTACTTTGAATGAAGATAGCATTGATAATCTATTTTATGAACAAACAAACCACTTTTTATTCTCAAAAGGATTTGAATCTCAAATAAAACTAACGATTGATAAATTCACTTGGTTTTTTGGCTATACCTATACGGATGTATATTTAGAAAATGGAGCGAACAAAAACTCACTTACCCTTACTCCTAAACACAGCATAAAAGGAGATCTGCTTTTTGTAATAGAAGATCAATGGCGTATTGGTTGGGATTACGATTATAAATCAGGTCAATTCTTAAATAATGGTAATATCACTGAAAGTTTATTTACAACAGGGGTAATTGTAGAGCGAACAATTGATAATTTTGTTATCTTCCTAAATGCCGAGAACTTTACAGATGTTAGACAATCTAATATGGGAAGTATACTAACTCAAGAAAGCCCGCAATTTACAGAAGTATGGGCCCCATTAGACGGCTTTTTCTTTAATGCAGGATTAAAAATTAAGTTATAAAATTATCATACAGTAAAAAAATACTTAAAAAATGATTAAAAAAATACTTTTCCTTTTACTTATTCCATTTATTAGTTTTTCTCAAAATATTGACACTTTATTTTCTGATAGAGGAGAGATCTATTTTTCTTTCGAATACAAAAACCGAACTCAGTTAAATGCTATTTCTGATGTGGTTTCAGTCGACCATAAAACAAATGCTGAATTGGCTTTTGCTTATGCAAATAAAAAAGAGTTTGCAGAATTCTTAAAATTTGAAATTGAGTATACAATTATCCCTCATAAAGTTCCAAACTTTATAAATATAAGTAAAAACAATTGGGACTACTACCCTACCTATGAAGAATATGTTGATATGATGATTGCCTTTTCTGATTCATTTCCTGAAATTTGCAAAACGCATAGTTTGGGATTCTTAAGTTCAGGCAGAGAAATTTTGATAGTACAAATCTCTGACAATATTGGACAAAAAGAAAATGAACCTTCCTTTTTATATACCTCTTCCATGCATGGAGATGAACTAGCAGGATATGTTTTAAGTTTAAGATTAATTGACTATATCCTAAATGGATATGGAAATGATCAAAGATTGACAGATCTAGTAAATGAAATTGATATCTGGATTAATCCCTTAGCAAATCCTGATGGAGCATATGCAGGAGGAAATCAAGATGTTTGGATGGCAACAAGATACAATGCTAATTGGGTAGATTTAAATAGAAATTATCCTGATCCTCAAGATGGTCCTCATCCTGATGGAAATCCTTATCAAATAGAAACAAATATTTTTTTAGGGCTTTCTGATACTGTCAACTTTACTATGTCAGCAAATATGCATGGAGGTGTCGAAGTATGTAATTATCCTTGGGATACTTGGAGCACTTTAACAGCAGATGATAACTGGTGGCAATATGTCTCCCATGAATATGCTGATTCATGTCAGTTAAATAGCAATAACGGATATTTTAACTATCTAAATGACGGAACTACTAATGGATATGATTGGTATGAAGTAGATGGAGGAAGGCAAGATTATATGAATTATTTTAGATACTGCCGGGAATTTACGCTAGAACTCTCTGATGATAAAACCCCTAATCCAAATGATTTGCCCGATTTATGGGATGCTAATTATCCTTCCCTTTTAAATTATATGAACCAATCATTATTTGGAATAAGAGGCATTGTAACTGATAGTATTACAGGAATGCCACTTAAAGCAAAAGTAGAAATCTTAGGGCATGACATAGATAGTTCGCATATTTATTCAAATTTACCAATTGGTAATTATCACAGATATTTAATTCAAGCAAATTATGATATCACTTTTAGTAAAAGTGGATACTATCCTAAAACAATTAATGCAACTATATTAAACAATAATATTACAGTTGAAAATATTCAGTTAGTGCCAATAAATACATCTCCTACTTCTATAACTGAAGTAATATCCAATAAGACAAAGCATTTATTTATAGATGTTTTAGGAAGAGAAATAAAACCAACAAAAAAAAATCCTTTATTCTATATCTATGATGATGGAACTGTTAAAAAAATAATAACTTTAGAAAATTAAAAAATGATAATTACAACAACAGAAATAATACCAAATAAAGAAATTACAGAAATTCTAGGAATTGCAAGAGGAAGCACCGTAAGAGCTAGAAATATTGGACGAGATATTTTTGCTGGATTAAAGAACATTGTTGGCGGAGAGATTTCAGAATATACTAAACTACAAGCAATAAGCAGAGAACAAGCAATACAAAGAATGGAAGATGATGGAAGAAAAATTGGAGCAGATGCCATTATAAATGTAAGATTAACAACTGCAATGATTATGCAAGGCACTGCGGAAATCTTAGCATATGGAACGGCAGTAAAATTAAAATAATGGATTTCTTATTGCTATATCACTTATAATTTATTTGATTTTTAAACGAATAGAAGAAAAAAAAGAAAGAAAATTTTAAAGATAGAGACAACTAATGTATGATGTTGTAATCCTTACTGACCAACGTTATGTAAATCCTTCTATAACAGATTGGTATATTGATCAAGTATTACTAGAAGACAAACTCTTACAAACTGCATTAAAGAATAAAGGACTCAAAGTTTGTAAAAAAGATTGGGCAGACAGCAACTTTGACTGGACAACAACTAAGTATGCTATTTTCCGAACCACTTGGGATTACTTTGAAAGATTTAACGAATTTTTCTCTTGGATTGAAGAAACAAAACACAAAACTACTTTTATAAATTCTAGTAAAATAATCAATTGGAACATTGACAAACATTATCTGAAAGATTTAGCTAAAAATGGGATAAATATTGCGCCTACTCTATTTATAGAGAAAAATAATAAAATTACATTAGCACAACTTTTTAATCAAACAAAATGGTCTGAGGCGGTAATAAAACCGGCAATTTCAGGAGCTGCAAGGCATACATATCGAATTACGCCAAATAAATGTACAGATTATGAAAATATATTTCAGCAATTAATCAAAAAGGAATGTATGTTATTTCAAGAATTTATGAATAACATCACCTTAAAGGGGGAAATATCTTTAATAATGATTGGAGAAAAATACACTCATGCAGTAAAAAAGATTGCAAAAGAAGGGGATTTTCGTGTACAAGATGACCATGGAGGCAGTGTAGAGGAGTATACCGCCACTAAGGAAGAAATTTTATTTGCAGAAAACTGCTTAAAAGCAAGTCCTTTTAAGCCCATGTACTCTAGAGTTGATATAGTTTATGATAATCAGAATAAACCTTCTTTAAGTGAGTTAGAGTTAATTGAACCAGAACTTTGGTTTAGAAACAATACTAAATCAGCAACACTCTTAGCAGAAGAAGTGTTTAGCTCAATATCTTCCAAATAGTACCCAAAATACCCGTAACAGCAATTAATGATATAAAAAAAGAGGCCCAGAATTTTAGTCCTCTTATTTTTTGATTTACCGCTATAAGTAATGAAATAAAAATAGTTATAGCAATAAAGCTACATAACTTCATTATTTAACTGATAGTAAGAAAATATCAAATTCTATTTCATCTAGAATAAGTTTATCACCTAAATCTTTGAAAAAATTTCCAGAATTATACTTCACATCCCATTTAGTTCTATCAATTTTTATTTTAGCTTTTGCTAAAAAATTCTCACCATTAATATCTACAACTGCCTCAAAATCAATAGGATGTGTTATTCCCTTGATTGTTAGATCAGCAACAATTTTATAACTATTTCCATTCCCTTCCTTAACTGTATCAGCCTTAGTAATTCTAATCATTGCTAAAGGAAATTCTTTTGTATTAAAAAAATCTTCATCTTTTAAATGATCTACCAACTTTTTATTATACTCTACAGATTCAATATCAGAACAGGAAATTGAATTCATATCAATAGCAAACTCACCTCCTACTAAAGTGCCATGATCAATAGACAAATACCCCTTTTGAATATTTACATTTCCCTCATGAGATGAAGCGACTTTTGAGCCAATCCATTTAACTGTTGAGCTCTCAGGGTTTACTCTAACACTTACAATATGTGGTTTTGTTGCGAAAGAAAGAAGTGTTGCTGCACTCAATACTAACGATAATAATATCTTTTTCATAATTTATTCCTTTTAATTGGCCCAAAAATACATATTTTTACATTATAAACCTACAAGATGATAGAGATAAGAAAATTTCAGTTTGAGGAGAAAGAATTAATGCAAACTGCTCATTCTATTAGATATAAGGTTTTTGTTATTGGGCAAAACTGTCCTGCTAATTTGGAATGGGAATTTGAAGAAGAATCTACTCATTTTTTGATTTTTGATGATAATAAAGCTGTTGCAACCGCAAGACACAGAAAAACTGCAAATGGCTACAAATTAGAACGCTTTGCTGTATTAGATACTGTAAGAAGAAAAGGATATGGACATATAATTCTTAAGGCAATATTAGATGATTTAAAGGACTTTAATGGTCTAATTTATATGCATGCTCAATCAGAGGTATCTCCTTTTTATGAAAAAATGGGATTTATAAAAGAAGGTGAGGAATTTGAAGAAGCAGGTATCATGCACTTCAAAATGACTTTAAACTGCTAAGAAACAGCAATTCCCACAGGAACTTTGGTAGTCCACCCATAAATATCTTGGATTCTCCCTTTTTGGATTCCTTGCATTTCTTGTTTTAATTTTAACGCAAAAGGATCTTCAATAGTTGGAAGAATCATTTTATCTTCTCTAAAAGTAATAGAAGTTATAAAACTTACAGCAACGGCTGTTCCTGTACCAAATACTTCTTTTAATTCTCCAGAATTATAAGCTTTAACAAGATCAGAAACAAGTATTCTTCTCTCTTCTACCTCTATTCCAAAATCTTTAGCAAGAGTAATAATACTATTTCGAGTAATACCGTCTAAAATACTATCCGAAAGCTTAGGAGTAATTAATTTATCTCCAATTCTAAACCAAATATTCATAGTGCCACATTCTTCAATATATTTATGTTCATTAGAATCCATCCAGATTACCTGCTGAAAACCTTTGGAATTTGCCAATTTTGTTGGATAAAATGTAGCTGCATAATTTCCAGCAGCTTTAGTAAAACCTACCCCTCCTTTTGATGCTCTTGTATAATGTTCCTCAATCACCAGATTCACTTCTCCTGGATAATAAGTTGTAGTAGGTGAGGTAATAATAATAAATGTAAACTCTTCTGAAGAAGAAGCTTTCACACACTCTCCAGAAGCAAAAATAAAAGGACGAATATATAGAGAATATCCTTCTTCACCTTTACACCAGTCACTATCTAATGCAAGTAATTCATCAAGCCCATTCATAAAAATATCCTTAGGGATTTCAGGAATTGACATACGAACAGCAGATTTATTTAATCTTTTAAAATTTTCCTCTTTTCTAAAAAATAACACTTCATTATTAGAATTCTTAAAAGCTTTCATCCCTTCAAAAACTGATTGTCCATAATGCAATACTTGTGAACCAGGATTCATTGGAATTGGACCGTAAGGGAGAATCTCAGGATCTTTCCATGTTCCATTTTTATAATTACAAACAAGCATATGGTCAGAAAAAACCCTACCAAAAGGCAAGTTAGCAAAATCTGTAGTCTTTAACCTTGAATTTCTTGTTTTTGCAATCTTCATATTCTAAAAGTTTTTTAAAAAATTTAGCTTTGCAAAGCTACAAAAAAGAACGCAAATAGAATGAAACAACTAACTATAAATCAGGGTTAATACTATATTTGTATAATAAAATAATGCATTAAAATGGATAACAAACTTGTAATAACTAATGATGGTTCACACTCCATATTTAACCTTAAAATAAATGAGTGTTATCATTCAAAACATGGCGCAATTGTTGAAGCTGAACATGTTTTTATAAGAAATGGGTTTTCTGCTTTCAACAAGCATAAACTAAATATCCTTGAAGTTGGATTTGGGACAGGATTAAATACTTTACTAACATACCAAAAAGCAGAACAAAAATCAATTAAGGTGAATTATCACACAATAGAACTTTATCCGGTAAATAAAGAAGTTTATATGCAATTAAACTTTACTAAGTTAATTGGATTAGAACAAAAAAAATTATTAGATATACACCGTTGCTCTTGGGGAGAAGAGCATAAAATAGGCACTTATTTTACACTTACAAAAAATCATACTTCATTAGAAAAATACAATAATAATATAAAGTTTGACATTATCTATTTTGATGCTTTTTCACCTGATAAACAACCAGAACTTTGGAATGAAATCATTTTTAAAAAAATGCATAAATTCTTAAAAAATAATGGGTTTTTAGTAACTTATTGTGCCAAAGGAGTAGTAAAACGAACTATGAAGAAAGTCGGTTTTGAAGTTGTAGTTTTAGATGGCCCCCCTGGGAAAAGGCAGATGACAAGAGGCAAAAAATCTATTATTGAAAAATAGCATCTAAAACCAACTTTAAGCCTTTGTACGCGCAATAAAATACCACAGGTAATAATGACATTCCGAATATCAAAATAGTATTATCCCCATGTCGTTGATTATTAAAACCAATAAACAATGCTAAAGCAGAAAGAATTATACTTATGGAGCATCCTGAAAGCCACATCCCTGCTTGTATTAATTTTTTTTTATCCATTATACTTATTTACAGCATTTCTTACAGAACCATATTTTTCTAATAACGCATTAGCAGTTTTATAATCCACATCTATTTCTTTCATTATTATCTTTGTTCCTCTATCTACTAATTTATTGTTGGAAAGTTGCATATCGACCATCTTATTTCCCTTCACCTTTCCTAACTTAATCATTACAGAAGTAGAAATCATATTAAGCACCAATTTCTGAGCAGTACCTGATTTCATTCGAGTGCTTCCTGTTATAAATTCAGGGCCGACCACTACCTCTAATGGATAGTCAGAAACCTCAGCGACAGGAGAGTTACTATTACAAACAATACATCCAGTAATTATCTTTTCCTGTTGACATTTTTTAAGTGCTCCAATTACATAAGGAGTAGTACCAGAAGCAGCAATTCCTATTACCACATCATCTGAATTAATTTTATGAGCTTTTAAATCATTCCATCCTAAGCTAATATTATCTTCTGCAAATTCTACAGCCTTTCGTATGGCTTTGTCTCCACCTGCTATTAAACCAATAACTAAGTTATGATCAACACCAAAAGTTGGAGGACACTCAGAAGCATCTAAAATACCTAATCTTCCAGAAGTCCCAGCCCCTAAATAAAACAATCGCCCACCTTTTTTCATTTTAAGAACAATTGTATTAATAAGTTTCTCTATTTGAGGGATTTGCTCCTCTACCGAATTTATTACTGTTTTATCTTCCCTATTAATATTTTGCAATAGATCTGAGATACTCATCTTTTCTAGCGCTTCATAATTAGAATCAGATTCAGTAATTTTTTTCATCTAATATAGAGATGGAAATTTTTCAGGATCAAATTCATGCATCATTACATATACCTTTTCAAATATATCTTCTGCAGAAGGTTTTGTGAAATAGTCTCCATCCTTTCCATATGGAGGTCTGTGCTCCTTAGCTGTTAACGTTTGAGGCTCAGAGTCTAAAAAGCTATATGCATTTTGTTTTTCAACTATTTGTTGTAAAATATATGCCGAACTACCTCCAGGGACATCTTCATCAATCACTAACAATCTATTTGTTTTCTTGATACTTTCTACAATATCATGAAATAAATCAAAAGGAACTAAAGTTTGTGTATCAATTACTTCACAAGATATCCCTGCTCTTTCTAACTTTTCAGCAGCAGCCATGACAACTCTCCAGGTACTTCCATAAGTAACTAATGTAATATCACTTCCCTCTTTTGTGGTCTCAACCTTTCCTAAAGGGACTCTAAATTCACCAATATTATTAGGGAATTTTTCTTTTATTCTATATCCATTTAAACATTCTATAACCATTCCAGGATCGTTAGATTGCATTAAAGTATTATAGAATCCTGCAGCTCTTGTCATATCTCTTGGCACACATAAATACATGCCCCGTGTCCCATTTAACAACATTCCCATAGGGGATCCTGAATGCCAGATACCTTCTAATCTATGGCCTCTTGTTCTAATAATTAAAGGAGTAAGTTGTCCTCCATGAGTTCTATAAAATAAAGAAGAAATATCATCAACCATAGGTTGAAATCCATAAATTACATAGTCTAAATATTGCATCTCAGCAATTGGCTTTAGGCCTCTTAGAGACAATCCAATTCCTTGGCCTATAATTGTTGCTTCCCTAATACCTGTATCAGCAACTCTACTCTCTCCAAACTTTTCTTGTAATCCTTCAACACCTTGATTTACACCACCAATCTTACCAACATCTTCACCAAAAATCATAGCCTCAGGTATAGCATCAAACATATGATGAAAATTATCTCTTAATATAATTCTAGCATCAACTAATTCTGCATTTGAATCATAAGTCGGCTTAACTTCAGCAACCTTTAAAGCAGATGTATCCGTTTCATTATACAATTTAGTATTGTATCGATTATGATTTTCAGCATTAATCCGATTAATAAATTTGCGTAAAGTAGTTTTTTCAGGAATATCAGAAGTTGTAAGCATGCCTAATAAATTTCTTGCTTTACTCAAATAATCTCTTCTGAATATACCAAACATTGCTGATTGATTTAAGTCAGAGATCCAATTAGTAATTTCTGGAATATCTAGCTGTGCTGAAATTGAATTAAAAATCTCTTGTAATTCTTTCCATTCTTCTTTAATTGGTGCTTGATATTCTGTCCAAGCATCCTTTTTTACCTTTTTAACAATATCAATAGCTTCCTTATTTATTACATCTAACTCTTTTACTGAAGCAATACCAGTTGCTAATATCCATTCTTTAAATTTCTTAATACAATCATAATCTTGTTCAAATTGTAATCTTTCTTTACTTTTATATCTTTCATGTGAGCCAGAAGTAGAATGACCAGTAGGCTGAGTCATCTCAATAACATGAATAATTGTAGGAATATGATTTTCTCGTGCTAATTTTTCGGCTTCTTCATAAGCAGTAACTAGTGATGGATAATCCCATCCTTTTATTTTTACAATTTCAAATCCTTTCCCTTGTTCATTGTTTTGAAATCCAGACAATACCTCTGAAACATCTGATTTTGTCATCTGCACATCATTAGCAACTGAAATACCAAAACCATCATCCCAAATTGAGATAATTGCAGGCACTTGTAGTACCCCAATTGCATTTACAGCTTCCCAAAAATGACCTTCTGCACAAGAAGAATTACCAATTGTTGCAAATGCAATTTCATTCCCCCCATTTGTGAAGCCAGGATTTCTTTTTGCTAACTCAGGATTATCTCTATATACTTGTGATGCTTGTGCCAAACCAACTAACCTTGGAAATTGAGATGTCAAACAAGCCATATCAGCAGTAGAGTTTTTTTGCTCCATTAAATTCCTCCAACTGCCATTATCATTTAAAGATCTTGTTGTAAAATGATTCATCATTTGTCTTGAACCTGAACCTGGTTCCCTATCTAACTCAGGATCTCCATATAAGGCAGAAAACATTTGTTTTGGAGAATAGTTTCCAATAGCGGTCATGAATGCCTGATCCCTATAGTATCCCGCTCTAAAATCACCATTTCTAAAAACTTTAGCTAAAGCAACTTGAGCTAATTCCTTCCCATCACCAAAAATACCAAAACTGCCTTTTCCTGAAAGTACATCCCTCCTACCTTGCGCACCACTTTCCCTAACTTCACAAACTAATCTGTAATCAGATAAAACTGCCTCTTTAAATTGATTTTTTGAAAGTTTACTTTTTATTTTAGTTGCAGAAGAACTCATTAATCAAATGTTTAAATTTAGGGGTGCAAAATTAGTGAAATTTTATGATTTTTATCCTGTTTCTGAAATTGAAAACCAAAAAAAATATTTTTACTTTATTTTCTCTTTAATATCCAAAAGATTTCTATTTTTGCAGCCCTCAATAATGAGGACTAACCACAGAGATGGTTTAACCAAATTAAAAAAGAAAAATGGCAACAAGAATTAGATTAGCAAGACACGGAAGAAAAAAACAAGCTTTTTACCACATTGTAGTAGCAGACACAAAAGCTCCAAGAGATGGCAGATTTATTGAGAAATTAGGCATTTATAATCCTAATACTAACCCAGCAACAATTGATATAAACTTTGACAGTGCAGTTGCATGGCTACTAAAAGGTGCTCAGCCTTCTGATACTGCCAGGGCAATCCTATCGTATAAAGGAATAATGATGAAAAAACACTTAATGGCTGGTGTAGCAAAAGGTGCGTTTAATGAGGAAGAAGCTGAAAATAGATTTACAGCCTGGATGGAACATAAAGAAGAGCAAGTTGCTGATAAAAAAGCAAGTTTAGAAAAAGCTGCTTTAGCTGCTGAAAAAGCTGCTTTAGCTGCTGAAAAAGCAAAAAGTGCTGAAAGAGCTACTGCTATAGCACTGCAAAACTCTGAAATGGTTGAAAAAACTCCTGCAGCTGAAGAAGTAACAGCTGAAGAGACTACAGAAGCTCCTGCTGAAGAAGTTGTTGAAGAACCAAAAGCTGAAGAAACTACAGAAGCTCCTGCTGAAGAAAAAAAATCAGAGGAAGCGTAACAATAAAATGCAGAAAAAAGATTGCTTCTTAGTAGGAACAGTTTTTAAATTACACGGATATAAAGGGGATGTCAACATCTATAATGATGATGATATCCTTTTTGATTTTAATACTATCAACTACTTTTTGATAGAACAAAATAATATACTAGTACCCTTTTTTATAACAAAAGCACGCTCTACAAAACCAAATGTTATTCTTGCAAAATTTGAAGATATAAACTCTGAAAAGGAAGCCTTAATAATTCTAAAAAAGAAGATCTACTTGCCAATTGAGTTTTTACCAGAATTTGATGAAAATGAAATGTCTGACAAGCAACTTATAGGCTTTAAAATATTAGACATTAATCTAGGAGAATTAGGTGAAATCACTTATATCAACTCACAAACAGCACAACAATTAATTTATGTAAGTAAAAAAGAAAAAGAATTTTGTTTTCCTATGCACAAACAGTTTATTATTAATGTAAATACCGAGAAAAGAATTATGGAGGTTAAAATTCCAAAAGAGTTAATTAATTTGAATTCTTAATTTTAGAAACATCAGAATCTATCCAGTTTCTAAACCCTAATCTTTCAGATCTAAATAAATACTTATCCGATATTAAAGTTTCTCCTCAACAAAATTAATTCCATTTTCTGATAATTCTTTTAAAACAGGGATATAAATATCTTTAGAAATTGGGATTTTTACTCCAATAGATTGAATTTGCCCATTCAAAATTAATTTTGCAGCAATAGCCATTGGCAATCCTACGGTTTTAGCCATAGCAGTATATCTAGGATCTTCACCAAAAACTACAAGCGATGAATTTAATTTATTTTGCTTGTCATCTAATAGAAACTCAAACTGATGTTGCATTACAATCATATCCTTATCTCCACTCTCAAGAGTCCATTTTTCCTCTAAAATAGTCTGTAACAGCTGTGCAGGGCTAGCATTTTCTACTCCTATAATAGTATCGTCAAACATACCCAACCAGGCAATCTTTTGAAAAATACCTGATTCTAAAGTCAAATTGAATTGTTTGCATATTTTTTCTTCTACAGAGATATCATTACCATAAGGCAAAAACATATTTATCAATGCTCTATTTGAAATATTCTCAGAATTCTCCAACTTGAAGGAGTCATCTGTTATTCCTAATTGAACAAAAATATTCCATGCCTCAGCATATCCTTTTCTTCTAAGAGTTCCCCTATAAAGTGTTAGAATATTTTCCAGCCCATAAGCTTCTCTATATCCTAAAGAGTCCCTGTTAGCATACCCTTCAAATTCACCAGCATCTAAAACCTCCATAGTATCTATACGCTCAAAAATTTTGGTATAAGGCAAGTATTTATATCTACCTTTTTTAATATACTGTGCAGTTCCTTGTCCTGCCAAGACTACATTTCTTGGATTCCAAGTAAACTTATAATGCCAAGGATTATTATCATAATCAGGATGGACCAAACCGCCACAAAAAGACTTAAAAGAAGTTAATTCCCCCCCTTTTTCTTTTATATCATCAATAACCTCCATAGCAGACATATGATCAATACCTGGATCTACACCAATTTCATTTAATAACAAAACTCCTGCTTGCTTTGCAGACTCATCTAAATCAGCAATCTCCTTTGACACATAGGATGCAGTCACCAAATCCTTCTTTAATCGCACACAATCCTTCGCCACTATAATATGCATAGAAGCAGGTAACATTGAAATTACAATATCAGCATCTGAAATTTCAGAAATTCTTTGATTATCATCCATAACATTAAAAAAAATGGCAGTCCCATTAGTATGATTTCTAACTGCCTCTTTTGCTAAGCCTTCCAAAAAATCAGCAACAGTAACTTGCCAATTATTTTCTATTGAATTATCTAGTAAATATTTAATTAATGTTACTGCTGATTTACCTGCTCCTATTACCAATATCTTTTTCATTTACTTTATAAAATAAAGGTGCTAAAGTATTATTTATTTCATAACATCAAGACTAAATAATGATATAAAAAGTATGATTAATCTCATGCTCTTAAATTATTATCCTTATTTTTGTCCCCTTTAGAATCAAAAGGGAAAACATATTATGACCGAAACAGGAAAGCGAGCAAATCATGCTACCATCTCTGATTTAGGAATAAAAGATGCTACTACACACTGGAACTTATCACCAGAGGAATTAGCAAGCATTGCGATAGAGAAAGGACAAGCAACCCTAACTTCAACTGGAGCAATCAATATTAACACAGGAGAATTCACTGGACGATCACCAAAAGACAGATTCATAGTTAGAGATGCTATTACTGAAAAATCTGTTTGGTGGGGAGATATTAATTTATCATTTGATGAAAATAAATTTGACGCACTACATCAAAAAGTAGTAAACTACTTAAGTGGTAAAGAGCTATATGTAAGAGATGCTTATGCTTGTGCTGATGAAAAATACAGAACTAACATTCGTGTGGTAAATGAATATGCATGGAGCAATATCTTTGCCTATAACATGTTCTTGCGCCCTAGTGATGCTGAAATTGAGAGTTTTGATCCAGAATGGACCATCTTAAATGCTCCAGGATTTATGGCGGATTCAGAAGTTGACGGAACCCGTCAACATAACTTTGCTATACTTAATTTTACAAAAAAAATCATCCTTATTGGAGGCACTGGTTACACTGGTGAAATTAAAAAAAGTATTTTCTCTGCTTTAAACTTTATTCTCCCCTACCAAAAAAATGTATTAGCAATGCATTGTAGTGCAAATACTGGTAAAGAAGGAGATACCGCTGTATTCTTTGGACTTTCAGGGACAGGAAAAACAACACTATCCGCTGATCCAAATAGAAACCTAATTGGAGATGATGAACATGGATGGAATGGTGATACAGTTTTTAATTTTGAAGGAGGTTGTTACGCTAAATGTATTGACCTTTCTCCTGAAAAAGAACCAGATATTTTTGCTGCTGTTAAGCCTGGAGCACTATTAGAAAACATCTCCTTTTTTAAAGGGACCAATGAAGTGAACTATGAGGACACTACTATTACTCAAAATACTAGAGTAAGTTATCCAATTGAACATATTAAAAATATTGCAAAACCTTCACTTGGTAAAAATCCAAAAAATATATTCTTCTTAACTGCTGATGCATTTGGGGTATTGCCGCCATTATCAAAACTTACAAGAGGACAAGCAATGTATCATTTCATTTCAGGTTATACTGCAAAAGTAGCAGGAACTGAAGCTGGTGTAACTGAGCCACAAACTACTTTTTCTGCTTGTTTTGGAGCTCCTTTTATGCCCTTACACCCAACAAAATATGCTGAAATGTTAGGAGAAAAAATGGATGAAAGCAATGTAAATGTTTGGCTAATTAATACAGGGTGGTCAGGCGGAGCTTACGGTACTGGACATAGGATTGCTCTTAAACATACAAGAGCGATGATTACAGCTATCTTAAATGGAGAATTAGAAGGGATAGATTATACAAAACATCTAGTTTTTGGATTACAAATACCAACTACTTGCCCTAATGTACCATCTGACATATTAAGCCCAAGAAATACTTGGAAAAATAAGGCAGCTTATGATACAAAAGCTAATAAACTAGCTAATGCTTTTAATAAAAACTTTGATCAATTTGCTGAATATGCAAATGCTGAAATTTTAGATGCAGCACCAAAAGCTGCAGTTCGCGTTTAACTTTTAGGAAATATAAATTTTAGAAAAGGGTTCAAATACAAACCCTTTTTTTATTTTTGACTCATGCAACTTTTCTATTTAGAAAATCCTGAAAAAGAAATTATCCTTACTACTGAAGAAAGCAAACATACAATTAAGGTGTTACGCAAAAAAGAAGGTGATGTATTGAATTTCACAGATGGAAAAGGAGGTTTTTATAAAGCAAAAATTACTATTGCTGACACTAAAAAATGCAGACTAAAAATTATAAATAGCGAACAAAAAGCAAAACAACATAACTACCATTTGCACATTGGCATTGCCCCTCCCAAGAATATTGATAGATTTGAATGGTTTTTAGAAAAAGCTACTGAAATTGGTATTGATGAAATTACTCCTATTATTTGCACCCGTTCTGAAAGGAAAGTAATAAAAACAGATAGATGTAATAAAATATTACGCTCTGCTATGAAACAATCTTTAAAATATCATTTGCCAAAACTTAATAACGTTATTCCTTTAGCTAACTTTTTGAAAAGCAATATTGATGGTGCTAAGTATATTGCACATTGTGAAGATGATGAAAAACATGCATTAAAAACAATAGATAAAGCAGAAAATATCTTAATTTTGATTGGACCTGAAGGTGATTTCTCTACTGTTGAAATTAAAATGGCTTTGGAAAATCAATTTAAAGCTATAAGTTTGGGGAGAAGTAGATTACGCACAGAAACTGCAGGAGTTATAGCTGTACACACCATAAATATCAAATCACTATGAAAAAAGTAGGCGCTCTGTTAACATTAACATTTATATTTTATTTAATCGGTCAAGTAATATGGTTCTTTGCAGTGCTCTCTGAGCAACCATTATTTACAAGCAAATATTTAGAAGATATAACTTTTGTTGTAATCTATACATTCTCGGGGATTTTCGGATTATTTAGTGGAATAGTATTATATAAATTAAATAAATAACCCTACTTATGATAAGATCATTATTTCTGTTTTTTTGCCTTATATCCTTAACCGCAATTGGGCAAAATACTTATCAAATAGCTGTTTTGAAATACAATGGTGGTGGTGATTGGTATGCCAACCCTACTGCCCTACCCAATCTTATTGCATTCAGCAATAAAAATATTGGCACCAACATCAAAAAAGAACCTGCAACTGTTGAAGTGGGTAGTAGTGATATTTTTAACTATCCTTTCCTCCATATGACAGGCCATGGAAATGTGGTATTTTCAGCATCTGAATCAAAGAATTTACGCACCTATCTTTTAGGTGGTGGGTTCTTACACATAGATGATAATTATGGAATGGATCCTTTTGTTCGTACAGAAATAAGAAAAGTTTTTCCTGAAACTAATTTAGTAGAACTACCCTCAAATCATCCTATTTTCCATGGTAAATTTGATTTTCCAAATGGGTTGCCAAAAATTCACGAACATGATGCAAGTCCTTCAAAAGCTTTTGGAATAGTTATTGATGGACGGCTAGTGTGCTTATATACTTTTGAATCAGATATTGGAGATGGATGGGAAGATGCAGAAGTACATAATGATAGTGAAAAAATCCGACTAAAAGCCCTACAAATGGGCGCCAATATATTAGAGTATGCTTTTACTAATTAAGCAGTAATACCCATTTTTTCTGCCATCAGTTTTCCAATTTCTGCAGGAGATTCTGCAACAGTAATTCCGCATTCTCTCAAAATTGCCATTTTAGCTTCTGCTGTATCATCCTTACCTCCTACAATAGCACCTGCATGCCCCATTGTTCTTCCTGAAGGAGCAGTTTTTCCAGCAATAAATCCAACAACTGGTTTCGTGCCATTTTCTTTAATCCATTTAGCGGCATCTACCTCTAATTGTCCCCCTATCTCACCAATCATAATAATACCATCAGTTTCAGGGTCATTCATAAATAACTCAACTGCATCTTTTATAGTAGTGCCAATAATCGGATCACCACCAATACCAATAGCACTAGAAACACCCATACCAACCTTCACTACTTGGTCAGCAGCTTCATAAGTAAGCGTTCCTGATTTAGAAACGACACCTATGCTACCTTTCTTAAACACAAATCCTGGCATAATACCACATTTTGCTTCATTAGGAGTAATTACTCCAGGACAATTAGGGCCAACTAAAATACAATCTCTATCTGATAAATACTCTTTCACCATTATCATATCTTTTGTAGGAATTCCTTCAGTAATACAGATAATAACTTTAATCCCTGCTTCAGCAGCTTCCATTACGGCATCAGCTGCAAATGCTGGCGGAACAAAAACTATAGATGTATTAGCTTCTGCTTTTGCAACTGCTTCACTAACAGTATTAAATACGGGTTTGTCTAAATGAGTTTCACCACCTTTACCAGGAGTAACGCCACCCACTATATTTGTACCATATGTTATCATTTGTTCTGCATGAAAAGTTCCTTCACTGCCTGTAAAGCCTTGTATAATGATTTTTGAATCTTTATTTACTAATACGCTCATCTATTTATTTTTTTGTTCTATTTGCAAAATTAGGACATTATAGCTATTGACAAAGTATTTTGAATACTTTTGCCAAATGAATTATTTTAATCCTCAAGATACAATTTGCGCTATAAATACAGGAGGAGGAATGAGTGCCATTGCAATTATTAGAATCTCTGGAAATCAAGCAATAAGCATTACAAACTCTATTTTCAGTAAGAATATTACTGATGCAAAATCGCATACTATACATTTTGGCACCATAATTGATAATAATAATATAATTGATGAAGTTTTAGTAAGTATCTTTAAAAATAGCAACTCGTTTACTGGAGAAGAAAGTGTAGAAATATCTTGCCATGGATCTGTTTATATTCAAAATAAAATATCACAACTTCTAATTAAAAAAGGATGCAGAAACGCAACTGCTGGAGAGTTTACAATGCGTGCCTTTAAAAATGGAAAACTTGATTTATCTCAAGCAGAATCTGTTGCAGATTTAATTGCCTCAGAAAGTAAAGCAGCACACCAAACAGCACTAAAACAGCTAAGAGGTGGATTTTCTAGTAAATTACAAGATTTACGAACAAAACTGATTGATTTTGCTTCTTTAATTGAACTTGAATTGGATTTTTCAGAGGAAGATGTAGAGTTTGCAGACAGAAAGCAATTTAAACGTTTACTAGATGTAATTAAAGAAGAACTTGAAAAACTCATTGAATCCTTTAAACTAGGAAATGTAATAAAGAACGGAATTCCTGTTGCGATATTAGGAGCACCAAATGTTGGGAAATCTACCCTTCTAAATTGTTTACTAAATGAAGAAAAAGCAATTGTATCAGATATTGCAGGAACCACTCGTGATGCTATTGAAGATGAACTAAATATTGAAGGATTTAAGTTTCGTTTTATAGATACAGCAGGAATAAGAGAGACGAATGATACTATTGAAAATCTTGGCATAAAAAAGACAATTGAAAAAGCAAAAACTTCTAATATAATTTTATTTTTAATTGACCCTAACTCTAATGTATCCAGTCAATTAACAGAATTAACTAAAGTAAAAGAAAAGGCTCAAAACAAAGTGCTAATTATTGTCAATAAAATTGATTTAAACCCTGAATTTAAAGAAGATTTAAAAGATGGAATTTTTATCTCAGCAAAGAATAATGAAGGAATTGAAACTCTGAAAGAAAGACTACTCACTTTTATAAATACTAAAGAGTTGACGAATAATGAAACTATAATAACAAACCTGAGACATTATGATGAGCTACAGCTTACCTTGCACGAAATAAATACAATTATTGATGGACTCAAAAAAGGTGTTTCTGGAGATTTTTTAGCCATAAATATCCGTCAAGCACTATTTCATTTAGGGAGTATTACAGGAGAAGTTACAACTGACACACTACTTGGAAACATATTTGGAAAATTCTGTATCGGAAAATAATATTATTTTTAGTAGCATATTGGTTATAGAGTAAGAAAAAAAGGAGCAGGTTTTTAAGCCTGCTCCTTTAAAATTTATTGAAGTATCAATTTCTTATTAATTACTCCATCATCTGTTTCTATTTCTAAGAAGTAGATACCCTTGGCATGATCCTCTAAATTGACCTGCTTGGTGTACTCACCAACAAACTGTTGTAGATCTTCTGAGATAATCTCCTCTCCTACTACATCAAGTATTCTAACTCTTAAATCTTGTACAGTTTCACTTGTAAAGGCAATATTAAACACATCTCTTGATGGGTTAGGATATACCTCTAAGTTAGCAATAGCTTCTCCGCCTTCTACTCTTACTGTTGGCTGCGTCCAGTATACTAATGGCGTCCAAGTTAATGAGAAGTAAGCGCCACCATTTGGATCACAGAAAGCTCTCGCTTGTCCTCTGTAAGTCTCTCCTGGCGTTAAACCATTCTTATCCTTAGTATTCGTACCATAAGAAACTCCCATTCCTCCAATCTGGAACCAGTCCGGATCTGTAGGATTTGAAATAGAATCAACTCTTGCTTTCAATCTTACAAATGAGTAAACACCATTGGAAGCATCCCAAGTAAAGGTCGCTTTAGTAGGGCTAGCGCCATAAACTTGTAAGTTCCCAACATTAGGACAGTTATCAGCTGTAGTGAATGTATGTGTTGCAGTCCATGAACTTGCACCACCACCACAATACCAAGCTTTCATCTGATACTCATAATCAGTTGCTCCAGTTAATCCAAGTAATAACTTGTCTATTCTCTGGTTTCCATAAGTACAAGTACCTATAGGTCCACCCATAGTTTTTGATGACCATGAAGAAGTACCAACTTCTCTATACTGAATTCTATATTGATCAACTACACATGTAGAAGAGTTCATATTATCCCAATTGATAACTGCTCTACTATGAATGATACCATCAACAAATAACCCTGTTGGAGCATCTTCAACACATACAGATGGATAAGTACAAGAACCATCATCATAATTTGCGGCTGGATCATAGTTATCTGCAAGTGGATCAGTACATCCAGCATATAAACAAGAACCATCATAAAAATTAGCATTAGGATCAAAGTTTATTGCTGCTGGATCAGTACATCCAGGATATAAACAAGAGCCATCATCAATATTTACACTTGAATTATAATTCATAGCTGCTGGATCAGTACATCCATATGTAAATGGAGTACAAGAACCATCATCACATGTTGCAGCAGGATCATAGTTAGACTGAGTAGCATCTGTACAACCATATACACAGTAAGTACAAGAACCATCATCACATGTTGCAGCAGGATCATAGTTTAATGCTGTAGCATCCATACATCCGTCTACACAGTAAATACATGAACCGTCATCACATGTTGCAGTAGGATCATAATTTAATGCTGTAGCATCCATACATCCGTCTACACAGTAAGTACATGAACCATCATCACAGGTAGCTGAAGCATCATAATTTAATGCAGTAGCATCTGTGCAACCCCAAGCAGTTAAACAAGAACCATCATCACAAGTAGCTAATGGATTATAGTTACATGCTGTAGCATCTGTACAACCATAAGCGGTTAAACAAGAACCGTCATCACAAGTAGCTAGTACATTATAATTACATGCTGTTGGATCCATACAACCATAAGCAGTTAAACAAGAACCATCATCACAAGTAGCTAATGAATTATAGTTACATGCTGAAGGGTCTGTACAACCATAAGCAGTTAAACAAGAACCGTCATCACAAGTAGCTAATGAATTATAGTTACATGCTAAAGGATCTGTACAACCCCAAGCGGTTAAACAAGAGCCATCATCACAAATAGCTGAAGGATCATAGTTACATGCTGAAGCGTCTGTACATCCAAAAGAGTAATCACATGAACCATCATCACAGGTAGAGAATGGATTATAGTTACATGCTGTAGCGTCTGTACAACCATAAGCGGTTAAACAAGATCCGTCATCACAAGTAGCTAATGGATTATAGTTACATGCTGTTGGATCTGTACAACCATCCAAACAATAAAAACAGGAACCATTATCTATACATGCATTTGGATCATAATTGCTAGCTGTTGAATCCATACATCCATATATCATATAACAAGACCCGTCATCACAAGTAGCT
>JAYZYW010000009.1:0-14820 GCA_036139835.1 Bacteroidota bacterium | reverse complement strand
AAACAAAATGTTAGCAATTTTTCTTTTTTTAGTATACACAAAATAATTGCCAATAATGATTGCTAGCGGTAGTAGTGAAAAATAAAAATATTCCCAACCAGAATAAACGGCAATTAAAATACTAATAATAAAAAACCAAATAATTGTCATAAATGTTTTCCTGGATTTGATGCTTTTTTTAAACAGCCACATAAACAGTTCAAAAAAAGAAAACAGGACTATTAATAATAGTATTGCTAGCCACATTGTTATTGATAAGCGCATCTCTTGAATAATTGAAAAACTAACTGGCGAAAAATGAAACAATTTAGGCATAACAAAAGGGATTTCTGTTACAAAAACAAAAACAAAGTAAAATAAGTAAGGCGTAATTAACCCTAATAAAAGAGTGAAAATAATTCGCCAACTTAAATTACTATAATTAATTCCGCTTATAATTAAAAGTAAGATCAACCAAATTAAGTTAGGATACAGAAATGTAAGAGCGCCTAATATAATTGAAGCGTTATAAAACTGAGAAAATGGCAAATCTTTTTGATAGCTTTCCACTAAAAAATCAAATACAAATAACAAAAGAAAAGACGAGATCCAAACTTCAACTGTATTAACAAAAGGACTACTAATTAAAATAAATACAACCCCAATTACCAAGTTGTCTTTTCGAATAATATTTTTCTCATAAATAATATTATTAAGCCCAGTGCTTAGAAAGAACGGAACAACTAGCGCTAGCAAAAATACAATTATGTGATGCAAATAAGAATGATTAAATACTTCAGCTATTTCAAATTGGATTAATGTGGAAACAACAACTAGCACACAAAAAACAATAAAAAAAAGTATTATAGAGGGTTTTGGATGTATAAGGGGTTTTAAAAACATGCTACTTGCTAAAAAATATTTAAATTTGCCACAGTAAATTAAAACAAAAATTATGAAAGACGTATTTTATGCAATTGGCGATTTCTTTGGGTTGATTTTTAATGGTGTTGAGGCTTTAGGAAATGCTCCAAATTATTTTTATATTGGTGTGATTTGTGTCTTTTTAGTTGTATGGACGGCTAAAATGTTCAGGCACAGAAAAGACAATGAAGAAAATGCCCCTTTATAAATCAAAGCCTATATCCTTGCGATAATACTTTCCTTCAAAAGAGATTTTTGCTGCATTTTTAAATGACTTTACTAATGCATTTTCAGTTTTTTCTCCAAAAGAAGTTAATGCAATAACTCTGCCCCCATTTGTTTTAATACTGCCATCATTTTTTGTTCCTGCATGAAACACAAGACTATTTTCAACTAATTCAATTCCTGATATTTCCTTCCCGTTTTCATAAGCCTCTGGATAGCCTCCTGAAACAAGCATTACAGTGGCGGCAACCTCATCCGTAATTTCTAAATCCTTTTCACTAAAAGTACCATCATTAATTCCCTGAAGTAGGTTTAATAAATCAGATGTTATTCTGGGTATTACTACCTCAGTTTCAGGATCTCCCATTCTTACATTATATTCAATAACTTTTGGGTGACCCTTCACATTAATAAGCCCTAAAAATATAAACCCTTTATATGTAATGTTGTCCTTTTTCAGCCCCTCAATTGTAGGTTTTATAATTTCCCTTTCTACTTTTTCAATATAAAACCTATCAGCAAAAGGAACAGGAGAAATTGCCCCCATTCCTCCAGTATTTAAACCAGTATCACCCTCCCCTATTCTTTTATAATCCTTTGCTGTAGGTAAAATTTTATATGAATTACCATCTGTTAATACAAAAACCGAAAGCTCAATCCCATCTAGAAACTCCTCAATTACTACTGTTGATGATGCTGTCCCAAATTTAGCATCAACCACCATTGATTTTAATTCGTCTTTTGCTTTTTGTAAATCGTCTAGTATTACGACTCCTTTTCCTCCGGCTAATCCATCTGCTTTTAATACATAAGGAGCCTCAAGACTTTCTAAGAAAGCTTCTCCCTCTTTCAGGTTCTCTTTTGTAAAGGATTGATATTTTGCAGTAGGAATATTATGCCTCAACATAAATTCTTTTGCAAATTCTTTACTCCCTTCTAATTGCGCCCCTTCCTTAGAGGGGCCAATAACGGTAATGTCTTGTAAAGCCTCATCTGCTTTGAAAAAATTATAAATCCCATTCACTAATGGGTCTTCTGGCCCTACAATAAGCATATCAATTTCTTCATCAAGCACTAATTTTTTAATGCCTTCAAAATCATTTACATCAATATCAATATTACTTCCTAATTCACTAGTGCCAGCATTTCCAGGTGCTACTAATAGTTTTTTACACAAGCTGCTTTTTGCAATTTTCCAAGCAAATGCATGCTCCCTTCCTCCGCTTCCTAATATTAATACATTCATTTTTTTAATTTTTCAGCCAATAATTTATTTAAGATTTATTTTATCCCCAATCTTTGGATAAGCAAAAGGGAACACAGATCCCGTTATTTTAGCCGTTGCAATGCTGTCTTGGATATTTAGAACTCTTAGGTAATATTTAAAATCCAAATGTTCTAACCCCCCCACTCCTTGACTAATAATTGTTTGAAAGTTTTCCTCTAAGGAGTCAATCCTATTTTTTTCTCTTTCAAGCCAATGGTCAGCAGAAAAATAATTAACCTGTTGAGAATAGGCTGCTTTATATATTTGATCAGGATGTTTAGATAAATAATTATAAATGATTTTATTATCTTTTATATATTTTCTTAGACTTTCCTCTCCATTAGTGTTCTTTTCCACAGGGTATATTTTACGCAAAAATATTAAATCAGTCCCTTTTATAAGGTCTAAATTATTTAATCTTATAGTTACTAAATTAGAATCTAAAATATTAGCCACCTCACCTATGAGAGTTCCAAAACTTTTATTTTTTATCTGCTCTAAAATATCAGTATAAAGTATTTCCTCTATAACGTTGTCTTCATCAGAATCAGACTGGTAAAACCCAATACCGCCTTCTAAAGAATAAATTCCTTTACTATTCATAATTGGAGCAGTATATGACCAAAAATACATCTCTTCTTTATTTTTATCTAAAAAAGATGAAGGTCTAACCAATTTACCCTTGGCAGAAAGGAGCCCCTTATAAATTTTAACATTAGTTAAATAATCTATATGGACATCATGCTTATTATTAAAATAATCGGCATTTTCATGGTATCGATTTTTTTCTATTTTTAATTTCTCATCTTGATTTTTTTGTAACTTATCATCTTTCATTTCTTTTGATAAATATTGAAAATAAAAAACAGAAGCCATATTATCCATGAAAGTAATTTCTTTTTGGGTTTCGGGATAATTAATTGTAATCCCTTCATGATTCATAAAGGTATTATTTAACTGCACATTTACATATCTACGAATTCTTTCTAGCTCTTCGTTATCTAAAAGGTATATGCTATCCATATAACTATTTGCACCACCAGTAATATATTTCAGCATCCCTACATCTTCCAGCCAAAAATCTGTTGATTTTAATTGATCTATATTATTTTGATTAGAAGATATATGCACCATAAAACTATCATAAACTGTTGAATGGTCGGGAGGGTCTTCTTGCCAAATATTAAATTTATGCCCAGTAAAAAGTGTAATTGCAATAAAAATAATATTAATTGGGATACCAAATTTTTCTACCCTTGTCCACTCGTCTTTTCCGGGGGCACCATGAAAATAAGCTAGAATTAATACAGACGGCAGGATAGATATAAGTCCAAACCAGGTAAAAGAAAGAATAGTATCAGAAAACCCATATTTTGTAATAAGCCAATCAATGAAAAGTATAAGGGTGGCTGACCCGACAAAATAAGACCCAATTATTTGAGGCACTCTTCTGTCTAGAAGATTCTTTATCATGGATTTTTTCATTTATACTATTTTTGCTAAGTTAATGTTTTCTAATTAAAACACATTTATTCACTATCCATAGCCACTAAGATTTCCTCTGTTAATTCCATATTGTGGAATACCTGTTGGACATCATCATTTTCTTCTAACAAATCTAAAAGTTTTAACACTTTATTTGCTTGTTCTAGATTAATTGTTTTAAAATTATTAGGAATTCTGTGTAATTCAGAATTCTCAATTTCTACCCCTAATTCCTCTAATTTAGTCTGCATATTATTAAAATCTAGAAAATCGCAATATACTATTATCGCATCTTCATCAGCCTCTAATTCTTCTAATCCCCCATCTATAAGCTCCATTTCTAGTTCCTCAATATCCATATTTGTATTCCCCGGGTCAATAGTAAAAACCCCTTTTCTATCAAAAATAAACTCTAACGAACCATTTGTCCCTAAAACCCCATCACATTTACTAAAATAAGAACGAACATCAGCAACTGTTCGGTTGTTATTATTAGTAGCGCAATCTATAAATATAGCAATCCCATGCATAGCATATCCTTCCAGTGATATTTCTTCATAGTTAGCGGTATCCTTACTGCTTGCTTTTTTGATAGCACGTAACACATTATCCTTTGGCATATTGGCCGCTTTTGCATTTTGCATTACCTGTCGTAACCGTGAATTGGTATCTGGTTCAGCGCCGCCTTCTTTTACGGCCATTACAATATCTTTTCCTAGCCTAGTAAACGTTTTTGCCATTTTTGACCACCTTTTCATTTTTCGGGCCTTTCGAAACTCAAATGCTCTTCCCATAGACTATAGTTTAATCATCTAATTTTAATACGGATAGAAATGCTTCTTGTGGTATTTCAACATTTCCCACTTGTCTCATTCTTTTCTTTCCTTTTTTCTGTTTTTCTAATAATTTTCTTTTTCTTGTAATATCTCCACCATAACATTTCGCTGTTACATCTTTCCTGAGTGCTTTTACTGTCTCTCTGGAAATAATTTTAGAACCAATTGCTGATTGTATAGCGATGTCAAATTGTTGTCTTGGTATTAATTCCTTAAGCTTAGAGCATAACTTTTTCCCTAAACTATACGAGTTTGTTTTGTGCACCAATGCAGACAATGCGTCAACTGGATCGCCATTTAATAAAATGTCTAACTTAGCCAAAATAGACGCCCTGTATTCAATTGGAGAATAATCAAATGAAGCATATCCTTTTGAAATTGATTTTAATTTGTCATAAAAATCAAATACAATTTCTCCTAAGGGCATTTCAAAACTTAGCTCAACCCTATCGGTTGTTAAGTAAACCTGATTTGTTAATTCTCCTCTTTTTGTAATACACAGGTTCATTACGGACCCAATAAAGTCAGATTTTGTAATAATCTGAGCACGAATATAAGGTTCTTCTACACTTTCTAAAACACTTGGATCAGGATAATCTGAAGGATTGTGGATTTCTAGTTTTTTGCCTGCTTTTGTATATGCATAATAGGATACATTAGGAACGGTAGTAATAACTGTCATCTCAAATTCTCTTTCCAATCTTTCCTGAATAATTTCCATATGCAACATACCCAAGAATCCGCACCTAAATCCAAATCCAAGTGCTGCAGATGATTCTGGCTCAAAAGTTAATGACGCGTCATTTAGTTGTAATTTTTCCATAGAACTTCTAAGCTCTTCAAAATCTTCAGTGTCGACAGGATAAATCCCCGCAAATACCATTGGCTTCACTTCTTCAAACCCTTTTATTGCTTCAATTGCAGGATTTGCAACAGTTGTAATAGTGTCTCCAACCTTTACTTCTGTTGCTGTTTTGATCCCTGAAATAATATAGCCAACCTCCCCAGCTTTTAGTGAATTTTTTGGAAATTGTTTAAGTCTTAATGCGCCAATTTCATCTGCATAATACTCCATTTCAGTTGCCATAAATTTTACTTTTTGCCCTTTTTCAATTTCACCATTAACAACTTTAAAATAAGCCTCAACTCCTCTAAAAGTGTTATATACTGAATCAAAAATCATAGCCTGTAACGGAGCCTTAGGGTCTCCTTTAGGATTGGGGATTCTTTCTATAATAGCAGCCAAAATAGCCTCAATACCCATTCCAGTTTTTGCGCTTACTGGAATAACATCTTCTTTTTCACACAAAATTAAATTAGTAATTTGATCCTTTACCACTTCAGGTTCAGCTGAAGGTAAATCAATTTTATTTAAAACAGGAATAATTTCTAAATCATGTTCTAATGCCAAATAAAGGTTAGAGATAGTCTGTGCTTGAATTCCTTGTGCTGCATCAACAATTAATAGTGCTCCTTCGCAAGCCGCAATCGATCTTGATACTTCATAAGAAAAATCAACATGCCCAGGAGTATCAATCAAATTTAGTATATAATCTTTTCTATTGTAAGTATACTCCATTTGTATAGCATGACTTTTAATAGTAATTCCTCTTTCTTTTTCAAGATCCATATTGTCAAGCACTTGTGCCTCTGCCTCCCTCCCTGTAACAGCTCCAGTAAATTCTAACAATCGATCTGCCAAGGTAGATTTCCCATGGTCAATATGTGCAATAATGCAAAAATTTCTAATGTTTTTCATGAAGTGCAAAAATACATTTTTTGACTTATACGAAAAAATCTGTTTCTCATAGAAATCTTATTATATTTGCTTCCTGAAAAATAATCATAATGAGTGGCGTAAAAATCAATAAAAGGAGGCATATTGCTAAAACAATTACTTGGAGGGTTGTAGGGTCTTTGGACACCTTTTTCTTAGGGACATTATTTTCTGGATCTGCCGAAGTTGGGGGTTGGATTGCATTTACAGAGGCCGTAACAAAAACAATACTATATTACTTTCATGAAAGAGTTTGGGCTAATTCTAGTTGGGTATTAAGTCGTTCTAAATCAAAAAAGAATCATAAAAGGCATGTTTTCAAGACATTTTCTTGGAGAGCTATTGGAACATTAGATACATTGCTGCTTTCTTGGATATTTACAGGAAGTCCATTGATAGGAGCAAAAATTGCATTAGCAGAAATTGTTACAAAAATGGTGTTATATTATTTTCATGAAAGAATTTGGTATGCCTCTAGTTGGGGGATTGTTAAACAGCCTGAAGATTAAGGATTGTCTTCCCCTTCTTTGATTGTATAATTGATTTTAACCTCGTGTTCTTGACGGGTCTGCTCTTCCAATTCTTCATCAATCTCCCATTGATACTTTTTGCGTTCAGGTCCTTCATTCCTGTAAAATATGGCCGTCAAAATACCAGCTACAAAACCCGCCAAATGACCTTCCCATGAGATGGGTTCTTTAGTTGGAAGAATACCCCAAATCATTGATCCATATAAAAAGATAATTACCAAACTCACTGCTGCCAATCTTGGATTCTTTCTAATTACTCCACTAATAAATAAAAAAGACGCAAGAGCATAAATTATTCCACTCGCGCCAATATGAAATGATGGCCTTCCAATAATCCACAACCAAAAGCCCGAGATAAAAAACAGCCAAATAAAAATTTGTGATGATATTTTTCTGTATACAGAAAATAAGAATCCTCCAAGAATTAATATTGGATATGAATTATTAAATAAGTGAGTGAGATCATTATGAATAAAGGGGGAAAATATAATGCCTCTTAACCCTCTTAGGGTTTGTGGAAGCACTCCAAATTTAACAAATGATAAATCAAATTGCAACTCAATTATTTTAACTAACCACATTGCTAAAAGGAATAGGAATGGGATAAATAATGCCCTTGAAATTTCTTTTTTTTCTGATTTGTTCATGCTAAATATTAAGTAGTAAAAGTAAGTAAATAATGCGTATAAATTGTATTTTTACATTTATATGGGAAATAAAAAGAAATTATTTCTATTAGATGGTTTTGCTCTTATTTATAGAGCATATTTTGCCTTTGCTCAAAACCCAAGAATAAATTCCAAAGGACTTGATACTTCTGCAATATTTGGATTTACAAATACACTTAATGAAGTAATTCGCAAAGAAAACCCATCACATATTGCAGTAGTTTTTGATAGAAGCGCTCCAACTGAGCGCCATATTGAATATCCAGCATATAAAGCTCAAAGAGAAGTAATGCCAGATGGGATTAGAGATGCTTTGCCTTATTTAGATAAGCTGTTAGAAGCGTTTAATATTCCAAAACTTTACAAAGATGGTTTTGAAGCAGATGATGTAATTGGCACATTAGCAAAGAAGGCGGAGCAAAAAGGGTATAAGGTCTACATGATGACTTCTGACAAAGATTTTGCTCAATTAGTTTCGGAAAACATTTTTATGTATCGGCCAGGAAATAAATGGCAGCCTACAACTATTTGGGGGATTCCTGAAGTGCTTGAGAAATTTGATATTAAAAGAGTTGATCAGGTGATTGATTTTTTAGGCATGATGGGTGATTCTGCAGATAATATTCCCGGAATCCCAGGGGTTGGGGAAAAGACAGCACAAAAGTTTTTACAAAAATATGACAGCATGGAGGGCTTGTTTGCAAATTCGCATGAACTAAAAGGTAAAATGAAGGAGAATGTTGAGTCTTCAGAAGAAATAGGGTTGTTATGCAAAAAGTTAGTAACTATTATTACTGATGTTCCTGTCGAACTTGATGAGGACAGTTTAAAACATGAACCAATCAATACAGAAAAATTAACTGACCTTTTTGTGGAATTAGAATTTAGAACACTTTTACAAAGAATAATTGGTAGTAGCTCTACACCAAAAACAGTTCCTGAAAAAAAAATAGCATCAAATGAAATTTCAAGCCAATCAGCTCAAATTAACTTATTCTCTCAAATAGATTCGGCAATTGAAGAAGAGGTTCCTATTGGTAATTTTAACTTTATTGATAATATAAAACAAATTGAAGAGCTTGTAGAGAAAATCAAGCATTCTAAAAAATGTTCTTTCCAATTAATTACGGATACTGATGATGCTTTAACCGCTCAGATTACAGGAATTGCAGTAAGTTATCTTAAGGATAATGGCTATTATTTTCCTTTTAATGCTTTAAATAAAGCGGTTATAAAAAGTCTTTTTGAAGACGAAAAACTTGTGCTAATCGGATTTGATGTAAAATTTGCTATTAAACTTCTTCTTACTCATGATGTTGAAATAAAAGGGAAGCTGTTTGATGTGCAAATTGCTTATTACCTGCTGCATCCTGATCTCCGAAATACGTTAGATATAATTTCTGACAATTATTTAGGAACCATTTTAAAAGAGAAAAACACCCTCTTAGGGAGGGGGAAAGCAAAAGTTTTATTTTCCGAATTAAAGCAATCTTTAATCACTGATTATGCCTGTGAAAGATCGCTTTCTATTTTTAATCTTTTTAGTATTCTTGAGAAAGAAATGATAACAAATGGAGTTGATGAGCTATTTAAAAAAATAGAGCTGCCATTATCTAAAGTCCTTGCAAAAATGGAGCTTGAAGGAATAGCTCTCAATATAGAAATGTTAAATAATTTTAGCGTTGAGCTGACAAAAAATCTGAAAGTAATTACTTCTAAAATTCATAATTTAGCTGGTGTAGACTTCAATATTGCGTCTCCTAAGCAAATGGGAGAGGTTCTTTTTAAAAAAATGGAACTCAGTAAAAAACCTAAAAAAACAAAGTCAGGGCAATACGCAACATCTGAAGAAGAGCTTCTAAAATTAAAAGGAGCACACCCTATAATTGAAGAGATTTTAACTTTTAGAGGAATAAAGAAATTACTTTCTACTTATGTAAATGCACTTCCTGATTTAGTTAATACTAAAACTCATAGAATTCACACTACCTTTAATCAATCTGTTGCTTCTACAGGCCGTTTGTCATCAGTAAATCCTAATATTCAAAATATTCCCATTAGAACAGAAATAGGCATGAAAGTACGTGGGGCTTTTGTCCCAAGAGATGATAATTTTAGTATAATGTCAGCTGATTATTCCCAAATTGAGCTTAGAATAATGGCTTCTTTAAGTAAAGATGAAGGAATGCTTACCGCTTTTAATAATGGAATTGATATTCATTCCGCCACTGCTGCAAAAGTGTACAAAGTTTCATTAGAAGAAGTTGACAGAGCTATGCGTTCAAATGCGAAATCTGTGAATTTTGGAATCATTTATGGCATTTCTGCTTTTGGTTTGTCTCAAAATATTGGAGTTAATCGAAAAGACGCGCAAGAGATTATTAATAATTATTTTGAGCAATTTCCTAAGGTTAAAGAATATATGGAGTGGTCAATTAATCAAGCTAGAGAGAAGAAGTATGCAGAAACTATTATGGGAAGAAAAAGGCATCTCAAAGATATTAACGCTAGAAATGGTATGATAAGAGCAATGGCTGAAAGAAATGCTATAAACACGCCAATCCAAGGATCTGCTGCTGATATTATTAAGATTGCTATGATTGAAATTGATAAAGAAATTGAGAAAAGAAAAATGCAATCAAAAATGTTGTTGCAAGTACATGATGAATTGGTTTTTGATATGCATCAATCAGAAGCAAAAGCATTAAAATCTCTTGTAAAAAAGAAAATGGAACAAGCCGTTAGTTTGCAAGTCCCATTAACTGTTGATATCGGCGAAGGAGATAATTGGCTAAAAGCTCATTAATCTTGCCTTTTAATAAAAAGTAAATATAACACTATAAAAGCAATAACCCCTATAAAGGCAGGGCCAGCATCTCGAATATTCCCAACAGGATCCCAGCCTAATATTTTGTCATCAATTAATAATTGCACAACAACTCCTAAACATAAAAATTGAATGCCTATAGATATTGCAGAAACTAATAGTTTTTTGAGGTCTGAGAATAGATTGTCCATTTTTTTGCTGTTTAATTATATTGGTAAATATATAAAATAAAATAGCCCCACAATTGCAGGGCTATTTTATTAAAATACATCTATTATTTTACTTAGCTGTTAATAGATTCCATAAAACACACAGACCAACTAATCCTGCGAATCCTGCAGATCCAAGACCATTGATAACTCCCATTACATTGTCAATAACAGAAATTCCCATCATAGCTCCTCCTCCGAAAAGGATTTCTACTGCTACGCCAAGACCTAAAATTGTCATGATTAAACCTGATAGCCCCTTAAAGAACCCGTTCATGTACTTAAATACTCCGTCCATAATTTAAATTAATTTGGTTAATACTGATGCCAAACTTAGAACATAATTTGCTTGAAGCTAAGATAGTTGCAAAAAAATCTTTCAAAAGACCCTTTTTTATGTATTATGTATTTTGGACTCTATTAATGTTTTTTAAGTATAAGATAATCAGCTATTTATGTGTTTTTTACTAATAATTAAACCACTAAAACCATCAGGTTTTTAAACATAAACTTGTTAAAAATTACAACCAACTATAATTATCTGATAATCAAGAACTAAAGGCGAGTTTGTTGAGAAAAACAGAAGAAAATGCCTAATTTACATCAACATCCCGAATTGACAGTATATTTTGATGGAATTTGGTGTGATTTTGGATGATATAAAGCAATTTTTGAGCTACAATTTTGGTGTTTTCTAGCTCATTATTGTTATAATAATTGGTAAATTTACTTAAAAGTGGAAATAACTTAGCGTCAGCCCTCCTTATTTCTACTTGCATTTCAGTATCAACTATACCAGGATGAATAGAGAAAATGGTTAAATTAGCATGTTTTTCTTCTGCAATAACATTTGTTAATCTATCTAGTGCCGACTTAGCGGCACAATAAGTACTCCAAGAAGCAATAGGAGTATTAGCTGCTCCAGAACTGATATTAAGTATGATTTTCTTACTACTAGCAAAGGCATTAATAAATTTAGCACACAATATAGTAGGAGAAATAATATTAAGATTGTAGTCATTAATAATGTCTACATCTTTTTTAAGGTTCATGGGTATGATTTCCCCAATTCTAGCTGCATTATTTATGAGTAATACCTCAGAGTTATCAAATTTAGAAAAAATGAGCTTTTGTACTTTGCCTAAATCAGATAAATCAATCTTCGTAAAAGTAAAGTTTGGATGTTTAATGGTATTTGTTCTTGAATATCCAAATACGATATAATTTTTTTTAAGCAAAAGCTCAGCAATCGCCTTCCCAATTCCTTTGCTAATTCCTGTTATGAAAGCTACTTTCTGCAATTATAATTTTGCTAATGCCTGCTTTAAATCATCAATTAAATCATCAATATCTTCAACTCCAACGCTTAATCGAATCAAAGAATCAACAACACCTGTTTTCTCTCTATTTTTCTTTGGAATTGCAGCATGCGTCATGCTTGCTGGGTGCCCACATAGGGATTCAACCCCTCCTAAACTCTCAGCAAGGGTGAAATAACATGTACTTGAAACTACAGTAATCGCATCTTCTAATTTATTCCCTTTAATATTGAATGAAACCATACCCCCAAAATCGTCCATTTGCTTTTTTGCAACTTCATGATTTGGGTGCGAATCAAAGCCTGGCCAATAAACATCTCCAACTTTTGGATGATCTCTCAAGAAATGAGCAATTATTTTTCCATTTTCACAGTGTCTTTGCATCCTAAGATGTAAGGTTTTTATTCCTCTTAAAACCAAAAAAGAATCCATAGGGCCTGGTACAGCCCCACATGAATTCTGAATAAAATATAGTTTTTCAGCTAAAGCATCATTTTTACAAATAGCAGCCCCCATTACTACATCAGAGTGCCCCCCCATATATTTGGTAAGGGAATGCATAACAATATCAGCCCCTAAGTCCAAAGGCCTTTGTAAATAAGGAGTGGCAAAAGTATTATCTACCACAAAGATGAGGTTATGTTTTTTTGATATGGCGCTTAAATCCTTAATGTCAATAATATTAAGCATTGGGTTTGTTGGGGTTTCTGCCCAAAGCATTTTAGTGTTTTTATTTACGTATGATTCAATATTTTTAGAATTTTCCATCCCAATAAAGCAAAATTTGATGCCATAATTTTCAAAGACTTTAGTAAACATTCGATAAGTTCCCCCATATAAATCATTAGTAGAAATTACCTCGTCCCCAGGAGAAAGTAATTTAATAATAGCATCAATAGCGCCAAGCCCACTTCCAAAACAAAGACCGTGTTTTCCATTTTCTAAAGAAGCCAAATTTTTCTCTAAGTAATTCCTTGTTGGGTTTCCTGTTCGCGAATATTCATACCCTTTATGATCTCCAGGAGAGGCCTGCATATATGTTGAGGTTTGATATATTGGAGTCATTATCGCTCCAGTTGTTGGGTCTGCCTGCTGACCTGCATGTATTGTTTTAGTTGCAAATTTCATCTTTTCTAGTTTTGTTTTTCTTTCAGCAAAAGTATTAAAAGTTGTGGCATTAAATTTTACTTTTGCTGAAAAATACTACACTTGAATAAAACCGTTTTAGCTCACATATCATTAACTATTGCAAATCTAATTTATGCCCTTAATTTTACTTTTGCAAAGGATGTAATGCCTGTTTTCATTATGCCGTCCGGGTTTATTTTATTGCGAGTAATTGGGGCATTGTCTTTATTCGCACTTTCGTATTTTTTATTTGTTAATGAAAAAGTAGAGCCAAAAGATATTTTTCGATTAGCAATTTGCGGAATTTTTGGAATTGCAATTAATCAACTGTTTTTTTTTGAAGGACTAAACTTAACTACCCCTATAAATGCCGCAATTGTAATGACAATTAATCCAATTTTGGTGATTTTCCTTTCGTTTTTAATTATTAGAGAGGCCATAACTTTCAGAAAAATCTTGGGAATTTTATTAGGATTATTCGGAGCGTCTATACTGATTTTAAAAGGGGGGGGGATAGATTTTTCTTCTAGTCATCAAACGGGAAATTTATTTGTCTTTATCAACGCCTCTAGTTATGGCCTATATTTAGTGCTTGTAAAACCATTGATGCAAAAATACCATCCAATTACAGTATTGTTTTATGTTTTCAGCTTTGGCCTTTTATATGTGATCCCTTTCGGGCTTGGGAATTTAGTTGATGTAAAATGGGCAATTATTCCACCTAATATTTATTTAGAAATTGTTTTTGTAGTGGTTTGCACAACTTTTATTGCTTATTTATTGAATTCATCAGCTCTAAAACAACTGAGCCCAACTACTGTTAGTATTTACATTTATTTACAGCCCATTTTAGCGTCACTTTTTGCTGTTTTTTGGGAGGCAGACAACTTGGATAATCAAAAAATTATAGCAGCTTTGTCGATCTTTTTAGGTGTTTATTTAGTAAGTGTTGGCTCGATAAAGAAAAGGAAAGAGAAACTTTCCTAAATTTGTAAAAATTTTATACGATGATACAATCTATGACAGGCTATGGAAAAGCCGAAATTAACCTAGAAAATGCAAATTTCACTATTGAAGTAAAATCGCTTAACTCCAAACAAATAGATGCGACTTTAAAAATGTCATCTCTATATAGAAATAAAGAAATTGGCATTAGAAATTTGCTTGCAGAAAAATTACAACGAGGGAAAATAGAACTTTCTATTTGGAGGGGAAAATTAGAATCTTCTACCAATTATACTTTGAATACCGAAGTAATAAAAGAATATCATCAGCAAACATTACAATTAAAAAAGGATTTAGGGCTAAAATGGAATATGTGGACTTTCACTCCTTTTTTTGTCAAATCAACAGATATTATTCCGGCATTATTAAAAATGCCTGATGTCATTAGAAAAGAAGAGGAAAAGGTAAATGAAAGGGAGTGGGGCGAAATACAAAAGGGAATAAATGCTGCAATTGATGAGTTATTAAGGTTTCGGTTGGATGAAGGGAAAAAGTTAGAAGCGGACATGCAATCAAGGATATCTAACCTTGCTGAATTATTAAATAAAATTACCCCTTTTGAAAAAGCAAGAATTGAAAAAGTGAAAAAAAAATTATCTGAAAAATTAGCAGAAATTGACAAACAAAATATTGATGAGAAT
>JAYZYW010000008.1:0-15559 GCA_036139835.1 Bacteroidota bacterium | reverse complement strand
AATTAGAGCCATAATTTATGTAATGCGTGAGAGTCAAAAAGGAATTATTATTGGACATAAAGGAATGGGGTTAAAGCGTATTGGATCTGAGGCAAGGAGAGATATAGAAAAGATGCTTGATAAAAAAGTGTTTTTAGAAACTCCAGTAAAGGTGAAAAGAAATTGGAGAAATGATAACAGACAGTTGAAAAAATTTGGGTACAAATAATGAGTAATATAGTAGCAATAGTAGGAAGGCCAAATGTTGGAAAATCTACCATTTTTAATCGTTTTACTGAAAGTAGACAAGCTATTACTGATGAGGAAAGTGGGGTGACTCGTGATAGGCATTATGGTAAAGCCGAGTGGAATGGGCGTGAGTTTTCAGTAATTGACACTGGAGGCTATGTGGAAGGTTCAGTAGATATTTTTGAAACTGAAATAAGAAAACAAGTTGAATTAGCTATTGATGAAGCAAATGTAATTTTATTTTTGGTGGATGCCAAAGCAGGGATTACGGATTTAGATCAAGCGGTAGTTAAGCTCCTAAGAAAATCAAATAAAAAAGTGGTGCTTGCTGTTAATAAAGTAGATAATTCAAGATTATTACAGGATGCCGTTGAGTTTTATAACTTAGGATTGGGAGAATATATACCTGTTGCATCTATCAGTGGAAGTGGTACAGGGGAATTGTTGGATGAGTTATTGAAGCACTTTGAAGATGATGTTGAGTTAGATGAAGATGATGTTCCTAAATTTGCAGTAATAGGCAGGCCAAATGTTGGAAAATCTTCTATTATAAACACATTAATTGGTAAAGCACAAAATATAGTTACTGATATTCCAGGGACTACTCGTGACTCTTTAAATACGAAATATACTCAGTTTGGTTTTGACTTTACTTTGGTTGATACAGCTGGGCTTAGAAAGAAGAAAAATGTGCATGAAGATTTGGAATTTTATTCTGTAATGCGTTCAGTTCGTGCTATTGAGCATTCTGATGTTTGTATACATGTTATTGATGCTGAACGAGGATTTGAGGCGCAAGATCAAAGAATCTTTCATATTGCGGATAGAAACAAGAAAGGAATTGTAATCTTAGTAAATAAGTGGGATTTGCTTGACAAGTCTACAGAAACTGCAAAAAAAGTTGAAGAGCAGATAAAACAAAAAATCGCACCTTTTACAAATGTTCCTATTGTATTTGTGTCAGCTTTAGAAAAGCAAAGATTGTTAAAAGGATTGGAAATAGCAATTCAAGTGTATAAAAACAGAATTCAAAAAATTAAAACTTCAGTTCTTAATGAAGTAATGTTGCCTTTAATTGCTCATGTCCCACCGCCGGCTATAAAAGGAAAATATCTTCAAATAAAATATTGTACTCAGTTGCCAACGGATACTCCAACCTTTGCCTTTTTTGCTAATCTTCCACAGTATATTAAGGCCCCTTACAAAAGATATATTGAGAATCAATTACGTGAACATTTTGATTTCTCAGGAGTGCCAATTCAAATTTATTTTCGTAAAAAATAATAGAATAAAAAAACCGAGCTAGCATCGGATTTTTTATTTTCTATTGGGTCTATTTTAATTGTTAATTCCTAAAAGTTCTACTTCAAATATAAGAGTTGCCCCAGGACCTATCATACTTCCAGCGCCTTGGTCTCCATAAGCTAAGTTGGAAGGGATAGTTAATTTCCATTTATCACCAACACTCATAAGTTGCAATGCTTCTGTCCAACCTCTAATAACTTGCGTTACCCCAAAAGTGGCAGGTTCTCCTCTATCAACTGAACTATCAAAAACAGTTCCGTCTGTTAACATTCCATGGTAGTGCACAGTTACTTGGTCAGCAGTAGTTGGTTTTGCTCCATTTCCTAAAGTTAGAACCTCATATTGCAGTCCACTTTCTGTGGTTGTTACTCCTGATTTTGCAGCATTTTCAGCTAAATAAGCCGCTCCAGCTTCATTTGCTTTAGCACTTTTTTCAGCTTGTAATTTTCCAAAGAATTCTTGTAATATTGTCATGCTTTCTTCTTCTGAAATATCAAGATCATTTCCTTGAAATACATCATCAAATGCTTTTGCAACTGCATTAGCATCAATAGAATCTAATCCTTGTGATTTTACGCTAGAAGCCATATTTACTCCTAAACTATAACTAACTTTTTCCATTTCTGTTTCTGGTGTTTTATAAGTATTATTTTTGGTGCAAGCACTCAAAATTAGAGAAACACTTACGATTAATAAATTGATTTTTTTCATATTATATTTTTTTGTTGGCAAAACTACAATTATTGTTTATTATTAGTTAAAAATTAGCAAGTAATTTTTCTATATTTGGCTTTTGGGAAAATAAAAATATTTCATGGAGATCATAAGGACATCAATAGAAGGGTTAATAATAATAAAACCTAAGGTTTTTAGAGATGCGAGAGGTTGTTTTTTTGAAAGTTGGAGCAAAGCAGGGTATCAAAATATAGGTTTAGATTTAGATTTTGTTCAGGATAACCAGTCCTTATCACAAAAAGGAGTATTAAGAGGCCTACATTTTCAAAACCCTCCTTTTGCACAAGGTAAATTAGTGCGTGTAATTAAAGGTTCTGTTATCGATGTTGCAGTGGATATAAGAAAAGATTCCACAACTTATGGCCAGCATTTTGCGATTAAGCTTTCAGAAGATAATAAAAAAGCTGTTTGGATTCCTCCAGGATTTGCTCATGGATTTGTTACTCTTGAGGATGATACTATTTTCTCTTACAAATGCACAGGAGTCTATAATAAAGATTCGGAAGGAGATTTAGTTTGGAATGATGCTGATTTAAATATTAATTGGGGAGTTGAGAACCCTTTGGTTTCAGAAAAAGATATGCTTGCTGGTAGTTTTAAGGACTTTAAATCACAGTTTTAGTTATGAATAAGAAATATTTTTATTTTTTAGGTACCGCTGTATTATTATTAGCGGTTTCTCAATTATTTATGTATTCAACTGATTTGAAATCAGAAGACAGATTGCATCAGCAGCAGTTTAATATGAAATATGGCATTTTTGCTATTGTACAGCCAGAGGATTTGAATTTTGCTGGAGAAGAAATTCCTATCTACTCATCTGAAATTTGGGAGCGTATCGATAAAGAATTATTGAAAAATACATATTGGCAATCAAACACTATGTTGTATTTTAAAAAAGCTCATAAATATTTCCCTATTATTGAGCCTATTTTAAAAGAGCACAATATTCCTGATGATTTTAAATATTTAGCTGTTATTGAAAGCGGATTAGATAATGTAGTTTCACCTTCAGGAGCAGCTGGCTTTTGGCAAATTATGAAGGAGACTGGTCGCGAGTATGATTTGGAAATAAATCAAGAAATTGATGAAAGGTATAATTTAGAAAAAGCCACAACTGTAGCATGTAAATACTTGCAAGAGGCATATAATAAATTTGGTAATTGGACTATGGCCGCTGCATCCTATAATATGGGGAAGAATGGTGCCACAAGGAAGATTGAAGAACAGGCATCTAATAATTATTATAACCTTTATTTAAATTCAGAAACTGCCCGATATATTTTTAGGATAATTGCTGTTAAAGAAATTATGCAAAACCCTAAAAAATATGGGTTTATGTTTCGAAAAAAGGATTTGTATACTATGCCTAATTTTAAAACGGTACAGATAGATTCAACAATTGCTAATTTGCCCGATTTTGCAAAACTACATAGTGTAAATTACAAGTTATTGAAACAATTTAATCCTTGGTTAAGAGCTAAATCACTTCCTGATGAGTCTAGAAGAAAATATATATTGAAAATACCTACTGATAGTGATTTGATGGTATTTGATAATATTGAAGTTGAATCGGATTCTTTAGAATAAAATGCAAAGTCAAAAAGATGTAATTACTATTTATGGAGCTCGGGTTCATAATCTAAAAAATATTGATTTAGAAATCCCTAGAAATAAACTTGTTGTTTTTACTGGTAAAAGTGGTAGTGGAAAATCATCGTTAGCATTTGATACTATTAATGCTGAGGGTCAAAGAAGATATTTAGAAACTTTTAATGCATATGCTCGTCAGTTTTTGGGAAATATGGAGCGCCCAGAGGTTGATAAAATAACTGGTTTGAGCCCTGTTGTGGCTATTGAACAAAAAACAACTTCTAAGAATCCAAGGTCAACAGTAGGCACCATTACTGAGATATATGATTATTTACGATTACTTTATGCTCGTGTAGGAATTGCATATTCTTATAAGTCTGGCAAAAAGATGGTTCGGTTTACTGATGATCAAATAATGGATTTGCTTCTTAAAGATTTGAATGGGAAGTCAATAAATATTTTAGCGCCTATAGTTAGGTCACGCAAAGGACATTATGCTGAGCTTTTCCACGCATTAGCTCAAAAAGGTTATTTAAAAGTTAGGGTTGACGGTGAAATTATAGAGATAAGACCATCATTAAAGTTAGATAGGTATAAAACTCATGATATCGAAGTAGTAATTGATAGATTGAAAGTTATAGAAAAGAATAAAAAAAGGTTGCTTTCTTCATTGAAATTAGCAATGAATGATGGTGATGGAGTAATGATGATTATAGAATTAGGCAAAGAATCTGCCCGGTATTTTAGCAGATCGTTAATGTGCTTAGAAACTGGTATTGCGTATAAAAATCCTGAGCCTAATTCATTTTCGTTTAATTCCCCTAAGGGTGCATGTGAATCATGCAATGGATTAGGGAAGTATAAAATAGTTGATGAAGAAAAAATCATTCCAAATAAAGAGTTGAGTATTAATAAAGGGGCCATTGCTCCTATTGCAAATCGTAAATCAGATTGGATAATTAATCAGATTGAATTAATAGGAAAAAAATATAATTTTTCTTTAAACACTCCTTTTTTTGAAATTCCAGATGTTGGAGTTAATGCCATAATGTATGGGATTCAAGATACTCTAAAAGTACATCTTGAATCTGCTAGAATTTCAAAAATATATAAGCTTAATTTTGATGGGGTTGTTAATTTTATTGAGGAGCAATCTCAACATTTGTATGTAAAATCAATTAAAAAATGGGCTGAAAAGTATATGTCAGAACGAGATTGTAAAAGTTGTGGTGGTAGTAGATTAAATATTGAATCGTCACACTTTAAAGTTGCTGATAAAAGTATTTATGAAGTGTCGAATATGGATATATCTACATTTGCTCAGTGGGTTAATTCTATTGAAATTTCACTAAATAAGAATGAGTTAAAAATCGCCAAACAAATTATCAAGGAACTCAGTAAGAGGTTGCAGTTTATCATCGATGTTGGACTTTCTTATCTATCTTTAAATAGAAGTTCAAAAACCTTAAGCGGAGGAGAGGCGCAAAGGATTCGTTTGGCTACTCAAATAGGCACCCAACTTACAAATGTGCTTTATATTTTAGATGAGCCAAGTATTGGCTTGCACCAAAGGGATAATTTAAAGCTTATTGAATCTTTGAAAAAGCTCAGGGATATTGGTAATTCCGTGATTGTTGTTGAGCATGATAAAGATATGATTAAACAAGCTGATTTTATTATTGATTTAGGTCCTGGTGCTGGTATTCATGGAGGAAAGGTCGTCTCGGAAGGTGAGTACAAAGCCATTCTTAAAGATAATTATATTACAGCTGCTTATTTAAATGGGACAAGAGTAATTAAAATTCCTAAAAGAAGAAGAGAAGGAAACGGAAAGTTCCTTAGTATTAAAGGAGCAAAAGGAAACAATTTAAAGGATGTTGATGTTGCGATTCCACTAGGGTTATTTTGTTGTATTACTGGTGTTTCTGGAAGTGGAAAATCTACTTTAATAAATGAAACTCTTTATCCAATACTTAATAAACATTTTTTTAGAGGAGAAAAAGAACCTCTTCCTTATAAATCTATTTCAGGATTAGAAAATATTGATAAAGTTATTGCAGTTGATCAATCTCCCATTGGGAGAACTCCAAGATCAAATCCTGCAACATATACAGGTGTTTTTTCTAATATTAGGAGCCTTTTTGCAAATCTTCCTGAAGCAAAAATTAGAGGATATAAAGTTGGACGATTTTCTTTTAATGTAGTTGGTGGTAGGTGTGAAGGTTGTAAGGGTGGAGGTATGAAAACTATTGAAATGAATTTCCTGCCAGATGTTGAAGTGCATTGTGAAGAATGTAATGGAAAACGCTATAATCGAGAATCTTTAGAAGTTCGGTTTAAAGGAAAATCAATTTCTGATATTTTAAATTTAACAATTAATCAAGCAGTTGTATTTTTTAAAAAAGTTCCTTCTATTTATCAAAAAATAAAAACATTACAAGATGTTGGTTTGGGCTATGTTACTTTAGGACAATCGGCTACAACCCTTTCTGGTGGAGAGGCACAAAGAATAAAATTAGCCTCTGAACTATCCAAAAGAAGTACAGGCAATACTTTTTATATTTTAGATGAGCCTACAACAGGGTTACATTTTGAGGATGTTCAAGTGTTATTGGATGTAATAAATACAATTGTAGACAAAGGTAATTCGGTTTTGGTTATTGAGCACAATTTGGATGTTGTAAAAGTTTCTGACTATATTATTGATATTGGTAAAGAGGGAGGAGAACAAGGAGGCTATGTTGTTTGTAACGGAAAGCCAGAAAAACTCGTTAAGTGTAAGGATAGTTATACTGCAAAATTCTTAGAAAAGGAATTAAGTTGAGTTTGTTATATTTGGATGTTTAATATGGGAAAAAAGAAATGAGTGCGGAGGAGAAGAAAATAAGAAGGGCTTTTAAAGAAAAAAATTGGAACGCAATAAAAACTACTGACTCTTGGCAGATTTTTAAGATTATGTCTGAGTTTGTAGAAGGCTTTGATTCTATGTCAAGAATAGGGCCATGTGTTTCTGTTTTTGGTTCAGCAAGGACAAAACCAGAGAATAAATATTATCAGAGTGCAGAAGAAATTGGATATTTACTTACCCAGAAAGGATACGGAGTAATTACTGGCGGGGGACCTGGTATTATGGAGGCTGCTAACAAAGGAGCAAAAAGAGGTAAAGGAAAATCGGTTGGTTTAAATATTGAGTTGCCTTTTGAACAATCACATAATGAATTTATTGATAATGATAAATTATTAAATTTCGATTATTTTTTTGTGAGAAAAGTGATGTTTATAAAATATGCGCAAGGTTTTATTGTACTTCCTGGTGGTGTGGGCACTCTGGATGAATTATTTGAAGCAATTACTTTATTACAAACTGGTAAGATTGGGAAATTCCCTATTATTTTGGTTGGCTCCTCTTACTGGCAAGGGATTCTTGATTGGATTAAAGTGAAAATGTTAGGAGAGGAACATAATATTAGCACTGAAGATTTAGATTTATTTAGTATTGTTGATACTGCATCTGAAGCGGTGGAGATCATTGAAGAATTCTATAAAAAATACACTTTAAAACCTAATTTTTAGGATATCTGATTACATTCTGATTTTTTTAGTATTTTTACGCCAATATAAAAATCATACTAATGAATCATTTTTTGAAAAAAGTAGTTATTCTTTTTGTTCTAGTAAGTTCAGTAAGTCTCTTTGCTCAGGACGATAATCTTGGCGAAAAACACAAAAAACCATTTCATCCTAAATTTACTTTGGGCTCAGGTATTTATACTTTAACAGGAGATATTCAAAATGAAGAGGCAGGGCTACTAAAAGGAAAAGCAGGCTTTAATGCAGGAATGAAGTTTGATCTTGCAAATGATCTAGATTTATCATTTTTACTTATAAAAACATCCTTTTCTGCAAACGCAGATGAACAGTTTTCTTCAGATGTTGATGGTTTTGGGTTACATTTAGGGTATACTGTAAATCAATTTTTCAAACAATCAAAGATTAGTCCAGTCTTTTCTTTAGGAATCCAAAAATTAGGAGTTTCAACAACTATTCTTAATGAAAAACTAGAAAGAGCTAGTGCTATTACAATTCCTTTAGGTTTTGGTATGAGGATGAAAATGACTAAAAGATTGCAATTTGATATTGCAATGAATTTTGGTATGGGCACTGGTGATATTGACATGTCAAAAGAAAATGAGGATAATGCAGATGGATATAAGTCTTTAAATTTTGCAATTCATTATGATTTATTTACTCCTGATGAAAATGCTAAGGATGATTATTTTGATGATAGTTATTATGCAGATGTTGATTTTGCTAAATTAGAAGCAGAAGATGAAGATGGAGATTTAGTTCGTGATATGGATGATTATTGTCCTAAAACACCAATTGGGGTTAGAGTTGATAAAAATGGTTGCCCATTAGATGACGATAAAGATGGGATTGCAAATTATTTGGATCAGCAAAAGAATACTCCTGAAGGTTCCATTGTAGATGAAAATGGAGTTAGATTAACGGCTGACAAATATCAGAGTATGTATTCTGATTTTGAAGTCGCTTCAAGAAAATATGCAAATTTTTACAATGAAGTGGAGATAAAACGTGAGAATTACAAAACTGTTGATGAGTATCTTATTGCAAAAGCGAATGCTTTTAATAAAGCATTTAATGAAAGTTTAAATGATGATTCTAAGGTTACAGGATTAATTTATAAAGTAAAAATTGCAGAATTTAAAGATGGAATTCCTGCAAAAATGGCAAATAAACTATTAAGTTTAGATGATTTAGAGAGTTTTACAATGGATGATGATTTTGTTTGGTATGCTGTTGGAAGTTATTCTACTTTAGAGGGGGCAATGAGTAGAAGGGATGGATCTAGCCTTGAATTACAAGGGTTTGATGACACTTACATTATAGTTGATAATAATGGTGAGATTTCTTATTATGTTGAACCTACTCTGGAGGTTGAAATAGAAGATGAAGAAGTTGTGGTTGCTTCTGATAAAGAAGTTGACACTAATGATATAGATGAGAGTATTGTTAAAGAAGTGGATGAGCCAATTAATGAAACTACTTATAGAATACAAATAGGGGCATTTAATAAGCCTTTATCAGATGAGGTGTTTGTTGGGGTTAATAATGTAATTTCTTTTATTGGTAAAGATGGATTAGTAAGATATATGGCTGGTTCTTTTATTGAGTATAAGGATGCTATTGATTATCAATACCAAATGAAAGCGAGAGGGTTTGATGATGCATTTATTGTCACTTACAAGAATGGAGAAAGAATCAGTTTAAATGTTGCAATTAAAACTAAGAATACTAATTTGGTAGTTAAGGAAAAGGGATCTAATGAGGTTGCTATAGATTTGAAATTTACTGTTCAAATTATGGTGACTGAAGCTTTAGTTTCTGCTGATGATTTGAAAAAAATGAGCACATTAGATAATTTTGACAAGAAGGCCAAAGGGTCTGATATGTATGAGTATTACGCTGGAACTTATTCAAGTTTAGAGGAAGCAAATATTCAGCTTGAAAAAGCTAAGCTAGCAGGTTTTTCTGACACTTTTGTATTTGCAACTAAGAACGGTGAGAGAATTACACTTGAACAAGCAAAAGAATATTTAAAACAATAAAAAAAGAATATAAAAGTCCGCTAGATGTGGTTTTTTATTGCTATGGGTTAGTTTTTTTACTGCCTATATAAATTTCAAATTTTCTAAAACTACATTCAAGTTGTCCGTTCATTACTTTAATTTTTTTGCTTGGTTTTAAGCCAATAAATTTCATATTTTCAATATCCGATGAAATCAGCCAAATTGTGCTTCCTTGGTAATTGTGTTTGAGGGTAGTGCCAACTTTTTCATAAAAGTCATTGATTCCTAAATCTATTCGTTCTCCATAAGGGGGATTGAAAATCACAAATGTGCCAGGATTAATTTCTGTCTCAAAAAAATTAGAGTTTGTTACTTTGATATTGCCATGCATTAATGCATTATCAATATTTGTTCTGCTTATTCTTACTGCTTTTTGAAAATTGTCACTCCCTGTAATCTTTCCATAATAGTTTCTTTCCTTATCTAAGGATACATCTTTTATTTTCTCCCAAAGTTCTTTGTCAAAGTCTTTCCATCCTTCAAATCCAAAGCGTTGACGGAAAATATTTGCAGGAATATTATATGCAATTAGCGCAGCTTCAATTATTAACGTTCCACTTCCACACATTGGATCATGAAAGTTCGAAATTCTATTCCAATCACTTAATAATATTAGGCCGGCAGCTAATACTTCATTTATAGGAGCAGTAACCGCATCTGATTTATATCCTCTTTTGTGTAAAGAATCTCCTGAACTATCTAGTGAAACAGTACAAGTATGCTTTGCAATATGCAAGTTGAGACTTACATCTGGCATTTCAGGATCAACATTGGGGCGTTTATTAAATTTCTTTCTAAACGTATCTGCAATAGCATCTTTCATTACTAATGAAGCATACTTACTATGGGTAAAAATTTCAGAATGTGTAGTGGCATGAGTCGCAAAAGTAGTATCTAAATCAAAAATTGCAGGCCAATCAATTTCACACAATTTACGATATAATTCTTTTTCATTATGTGCTTGAAAGTGAGCAATAGGTTTTAAAATTCTAAGGGCAGTTCTTAAGTTTAAGTTGGCTTTATACATAAATCCCTTATCTCCTTTAAAACTTACTGCTCTATTCATAGTTTTTACATTTTGCGCACCTAATTTTCTGAGTTCTTCAGCTAATATTTCTTCTAGGCCAAACATGGTTTTGGCGAGCATGTAAAAATTATTATTTTTCATTCGACAAAGGTAATGCTTATTACCTAAAAGATTTCCTTAGATTTGCTTAAATTATTTTTACTTATGGATATTACAAATCTAGATTGGATTATCATTTTCTCCGTTTTGCTATTAACTTTATTGATTGGTCTTATTGTCTCCAAGAAGTCAGGGAGAAATGCTTCTGAGTTTTTTCTTTCTGGACGAAATATGCCTTGGTGGTTATTAGGACTTTCTATGGTGGCAACTACTTTCTCTACTGATACACCTAATCTAGTAACGGATATTGTTAGAAATAATGGTGTTGCAGGAAATTGGGTATGGTGGGTGTTTTTACTTACAGGATTACTTACAGTTTTTGTTTATGCTAAACTGTGGAGAAAATCTAATGTGAATACAGATATTGAATTTTATGAACTTAGATATTCAGGAAATCCAGCAAAATTCCTTAGAGGATTTAGGGCTCTTTATTTGGGTGTAATTTTTAATGTATTAGCTATGGGAGGTATCTCTTTGGCAGCTATTAAAATAGGGCAAGTAATGTTAGGCCTTACTGCTTTTGAAACTATTGGTATTGCAGGAGTAATTACAGTTGTGTTTAGTGCTATGGGAGGTTTTAAAGGAGTAGTCTATACAGATTTTATTTTATTTTTTGTGGCCATGGCAGGATCAATTGGCGCTGCTTATTATTTAGTGAATATTCCAGAAATTGGTGGAGTCCAGGCTTTAATTACTCATCCTAATGTAGCGGATAAAATTTCTATGCTTCCTGATTTTAGCAATACGGAACAACTTATCATGCTATTGATTATTCCACTTGCTGTACAGTGGTGGAGTGCTTGGTATCCGGGTTCTGAACCAGGAGGAGGAGGTTATATTGCACAAAGAATGTTGGCTGCAAAAGATGAAAACCATGCAGTTGGAGCAACTTTCTTTTTTAATATTATGCATTATGCTTTACGGCCTTGGCCTTGGATTTTAGTTGCTTGTGCATCATTAGTTGTTTTTCCAGATATTGCAAGTATTCAAGAGGCTTTTCCAGCTATTACTGAGGATAAATTGGGGCATGATTTAGCATATTCAGCTATGCTCACTAAGTTGCCACCAGGTTTATTAGGATTGGTTTTAGCATCTCTAATTGCAGCTTACATGTCTACTATTTCTACTCACTTGAATTGGGGGGCATCTTATGTTGTAAATGATTTTTATAAACAACAAATTAATCCTACTGCTACTGAAAAACAATTAGTTAATGTAGGGCGTTTTTCTACAGTTATTCTTTTTTTAGCTTCTGCTGCTTTGGCTTTGTTACTTACCAATGCATTGCAATTATTTGATTTTATTCTGATGTTTGGAGCAGGAACAGGGCTCATTTTTATCCTCAGATGGTTTTGGTGGAGAATAAATGCTTGGAGTGAAATCTCAGCTATTTTTGTTTCAGGAATTGTTTCTGTATTATTTAATATTGAAATTGTATCCTCTGTATTATTTGGTGAGTATGCCTTAATGCCAGAATACATGAAATTTCCAATGGTAGTGTTGATTACTACTGTCGTTTGGCTTGTGGTAACTTTTTTAACTCCTGCTGAGAAGAAAGAAGTGCTGCTTAGTTTCTATAAAAAAACAACTCCTGGAGGGCCAGGTTGGAAAACTGTAGTAGGTAATGAGCAAATTGAAAGTGGAGGTTGGTCAGTTCCTTCAGGAATTTTGGCGATGTTATTATCTTTAGCTATGATTTACTGTTTGCTTTTTGCAACCGGGTATTTTATTTATGGCAATTTGCAATTAGGAGGGGTGCTTATAGTAATTTCTTTAATTTCTGCTTATTTATTAAGTAAAGTATGGAGTAGAATAAAAGTTAAAGTATTTTAAAAATTTAAGAATCTCATTCTCAAAAATAAAAGCCCTTAAGTAGTTAATCGCTTAATTATTTCTTTTGTCGGTAGTATTTCTTTTGTGTGCTCAATACTTGGTCCTGCACACCAAACAGTCTTATAAGTGCTGCTAAATGCTGCTTTTTCTACTGATCTCATTCCTTTTAAAAAGGTAATCATTTTTACCCATTTTTTCAGTTTCTTATTTTTACTTAAGATGCTTTCTAACCAGTTTTGTTGAGTCCCAATTTTTTGTACATAAGGAGTATTAATTACTGTACATGGACTTCCAGAAATTTTTGTAGAAATTACAATATCTTTTTTTCCGTAATTTACACAAGCATTTTTATACTCTTTTGAAATATCAGCTTCTTCACATGCTATAAATGGAGAACCAATAGAAACTCCAGAAAAACCCAAATCTATTTTTTTATCAATTCCAGCTTTTGTTCCTATACCTCCGGCAGAAATTACGGGAATATTTATTTCATTTTTAAATTGATTTATTATTTCTGTCGCAGAGAGTTTCCCTAAATGTCCTCCTGCGCTATTATTTACAGCAATAATGCCATCGGCATTTAAATTTTGCACCTTTTTTGCCATTTCAATGTTAATGACATCACAAAAGACTTTAATGCCTTTGGGTTTGCAAATGTCAAGTACTTTTTTGGGATTCCCTAGAGATGTGATAATAAAATCAACTTCTAATTCTGCACAAGTTTCAAGTTGTTTTTGTAATTTAACATTTGATTTGTTGACAATCAAATTAATGCCTAATGCACTTGTAGTTGTTTCATTTCTTATTTGTAATATAGCATCCCTTAACTCTTGATCTGTTCTATAATTAAGGGCAGGAATACATGCTGCTATATTAGAATTTAATGCAGCAATCATCATTCTAGTATTGGTCACCAAAAACATTGGAGCCATAATAATTGGATATTTTATACCTAATATAGTTGTTAATCTCTTCAATGTTAGAGAATTTTCAGTCGGTTATTATTACCTTTTCAATACTTCCATCACTATAGATATATAACTGAATCTGATGTTTTCTTGTGTCATTTACTAATCTCCCTAATAAATCTCTAATCTCAAGAAGTCTCTTTTTGGATGGGATTAAGATGTTAGTAGAGGTTGAATTAATACAATTAGAGTTATGAGTATTTAGGCTGCTAAAATCATCTTCTATTCCTACTATCCATTGGGCATTAGATATTGACCCATCAGATAGCGACCAGTTGCCAATATTTCCTTCACATACATCAGGTTTTCTTATCATAGTATGGTTTTGAGTTGCATTTATTACCCCATCTACATTCCAGCCATTTATATTAGTACTATCAAGTATCCCAATAATATCTATAATTGTATTAAATGAGGTATTGAGCAAGCCTACGACATCATTACCATTGCTTAAAATATTTGTAGTTTGATTAGCTGTATTTAATAAGATGCTATCTGCATCATGATGAACCAATAAGTAAGTTTCTCCGGGTAATATGATATGCCCACTATCAAAAGGGATAGAAAATTCCCATTGTAAGCCCTCACAACCATTCCAGCAGAAGTTATATCGATATTCGTCTAAAGATATACTTTGCAATGTAGGATTGTATATTTCTACCCATTTATTATTTGAGGTTCCTTCTCCATATTCAGAAAAAATTAAAGTGTTTTGAGAAGACGAAAATAAAGGCAACAATAAAAGGAAAAAAATGTTTCTCAATTGATATAATATTTTATATAATGGTTAAGATCCCTAGTTTGAGTTTTTAAGATGCTAAAATTATTGTACCCTAAAAGGATATTCATGACTTGCTAAATCTTTATTGGCTTTTATCACTTTTTGCTTTAAGTTTTCTTTATAAGAATAAATTTTTGCATGAATCTCTTTATTGTCAGTTGCAAGTATTTGTGCAGCCAAAATTCCAGCATTTAGCGCCCCATCTAAACCAACAGTAGCAACAGGTATCCCAGGAGGCATCTGTAAAATTGAAAGGATTGAATCCCATCCATCAATTGAAATGGATGAACGGCAAGGAACTCCAATTACAGGAACTGTAGTAAATGCTGCGACTACCCCTGGTAGATGCGCTGCTCCTCCAGCTCCAGCAATAATTACTTTTATTCCGTTTGCCCTTGCATTTTTCGCAAAATTTTCTGCCATTTCTGGAGTTCTATGTGCTGACAAAGCATTTATTTCGAATGGAATTTCCATGTCATTTAAAAATTCAGCTGCCTTTTTCATTACAGGCATGTCGGAGGTGCTTCCCATTATAATGCTTACTATTGCTTTCATTCTTTTCTCTTTTAAGATTGCAAAGATATTATTTCCTCTATAATTTACATATTATACGTAAGGGTTTTTTTGGATATTATGCATTTGTTGTTTGTGTTGAGACGGTAATGTTAAAAGATATTTATCTTTGTGATTTGAATTTAGCCGTTATTATTAATAGCGTAAATTAAGTTGCAACTACCTTTCTAATTGCTAAAAAATAAGGTTGTATTTTTCAAAAAAGAGGTTTTTTATCATTGATAGAGGGTTATTTTGTGCATTTTTAAGTATGATTATAATTTTTTGTTAGAATATTTTTTTGTAACTCGTTGTTTTTCAGCGTTTTTCTGATTTATGCTGTATAGTTTAGCCAGTTATTAAATTTCCGTTTTTTTTTTTGTGTGGGTAATAAAAGAGTTTATATTTGCAGCCGCTTTTTGAGAGAAATCAAACCTTGCTTTATTGGTAAGAACGAAAAGAACGAAAAAAGTTTTAAAATAACTTGCTAACTAATACTAACCTATTATGTTTGCGATTCTTTTAAAGGAAGTTCATTGATATATTGAAGATAGAATTAATTACATCCATACAGTCAATTACAAATTTTTTTATACAACGAAGAGCTTGATCCTGGCTCAGGATGAACGCTAGCGGCAGGCCTAACACATGCAAGTCGAACGGTAACATGAGAGCTTGCTCTTGATGACGAGTGGCGCACGGGTGCGTAACGCGTATGCAATCTACC
>JAYZYW010000007.1:0-8082 GCA_036139835.1 Bacteroidota bacterium | reverse complement strand
CTGTTTTTAGTATGGCATTGGCCTCGGCATGCAATACATACCAATAAGTTTTTTCGTTTTCATCTTCACAGCAATTATCAAATCCTGACGGCGTCCCATTATATCCATCAGAAATGATCATTCTATTTTTTACTATTAGCGCTCCTACTTGCTTACGTTTACAGCGAGATAATTTTGCCCATTCAAGCGCCATCTTTATGTAAGCGCTATCGTATCTTTTTTGTTTTTTATCAATCATGAATTTGTAAAAATGAGGGGGCAAGATACAAAAAAGCCCTCAATTTCTTGAAGGCTTTTTAGTGTACCCAGAGCCGGGCTCGAACCGGCACGAGTTACCTCATTGGTGTTTGAGACCAACGCGTCTACCAATTCCGCCACCTGGGCAAGTGGACTGCAAAAATAGCGGTTTCCTACAATTTTAACTCTATTTAACTAAAAAATAAATTCTTTAGTGTTTTTATGTAGTAAAGTGTATATTTGCACCCCCTTTTTTAAGAGGTTAATTATGAACAGACCCATTAAATTTTTTGCAGGTAACAATACTAAACATCTAGCAGCTCAAATTGCTAATGCGTTTGGTTCTAGGTTAAATAATGCATCAATAATAAGATTTTCTGATGGAGAGTTTGAACCTTCTTTTGATGAAACAGTCAGGGGGGCTGATGTATTTTTAGTGCAATCTACCACACCTCCATCTGATAATCTAATGGAATTATTACTTATGATTGATGCTGCAAAAAGAGCTTCTGCAGCTAATATTATTGCAGTAATGCCTTATTTCGGTTATGCTAGACAAGATAAAAAAGGAAAACCAAGAGTACCGATAGGAGCTAAGTTAGTCGCAAATTTACTTTCAGCATCTGGTGTGAATCGTATAATGACAATTGATTTGCATGCCGATCAAATTCAAGGGTTCTTTGAGGTCCCTGTTGATCATTTATATGCATCTGAGCTTTTTGTAGAGGATATTCAAAACTTAAATCTGGATAATTTAATAATTGCCTCCCCTGATATGGGAGGAAGTAAAAGAGCAAATGTTTATGCAAAGTTATTAAATTCTGGAGTAGTAATTTGCTATAAAGAAAGAGCAACAGCTAATGAAATTGGCGATATGAAAGTACTTGGAGGTGTAAATGGAAAAGATGTAGTTATCATTGATGATATGGTAGATACTGCAGGAACACTTACAAAAGCTGCTGATTTAATGATCGAAAGTGGAGCAACTAGTGTTAGAGCATATTGTACCCATGGGGTTTTATCAGGAGAGGCTTATAGCCGCTTAGATAAATCAAAGATTACGGAATTAGTAATTACAGATACTATTCCTGCAACTCATAATAGCTCAAAAGTAAGAGAGATTTCTGTTGCGTCTTTCCTTGCAAAGACTATTCAAGCTGTTGTTTCTAATAAGTCAATTAGTTCAACTTGGAGAAGCAATAACAAATAAAGATTCTTAACTAAATTTAAATAAATAATGAAAACACTAGCAATTAACGTAAAAGAAAGACAGAATGTTGGGAAAACCAGCACTCGTGCGTTAAGAAATCAGGGTAATGTGCCATGTGTGCTTTACGGGGGAGAAAAGCAAGTGACTTTTTATGCTCATGAAAATGATTTTAGAAAACTCGTGTATACTGCAGAGACTTTTATAGTTGAATTAGAAGTTAATGGTTCTAAAACGAAGGCTATTATGCAAGATATTCAATTTCATCCAGTCACTGATAAAATTTTACATATTGATTTCTTAGAAGTATTTGATGGCAAACCAGTTACAGTATCACTCCCAGTTATTTTAGAAGGGGTGGCTATTGGAGTTAAAAATGGGGGTAATTTAATGTTCAGAAGACCAAAAATAGTTGTCAAAGGGTTAGTAGCTAATTTACCGGATGCAATTACTATAAATATTGAACATTTAAAAATCGGCATGTTTATTTACATTAAAGATCTTGAAGTTGAAGAAATGGAGTTTTTAGCTCCTCCAAATTCTGTTGTAGTTGGTGTTAAAACTGCTCGAGCAGCTATTGAGGAAGAAGTTCAAGAGGAAGAAGGAGAAGAAGGCGCAGACGCAGACGAACCAGAAGAAGGAGACGACGGGGCCAAAACAGAAGGGGGAGATGCTTCTACTGATGCTCCTGCTGCTGAGTAAATTATGAAGTATTTAATTATAGGATTAGGGAATCCTGGTACTGAGTATGAAAATACAAGGCACAATATAGGATTTAAAGTGCTGGACAAACTAGCTAGTTTGTCCAGCATTTCTTTTTCTAATGATCGGCATGCACATATTTGTAGAATTATGTTTAAAGGGCGTAAGCTCATTTTAGTAAAGCCAAGTACTTTTATGAATTTGAGCGGGAAAGCTGTTCAATATTGGATGCAACAGACTAAGGTAAATCAAGAAAACCTCCTAGTTATTACTGATGATATTTCATTGCCATTTGGCGCTTTACGTTTACGTAAAAAGGGATCTGATGGTGGGCATAATGGATTAAATGATATTCAAGAGGTTTTAGGAAATAGCACTTATCCTAGGTTGCGATTTGGAATTGGTAATGATTTCCCTAGAGGTCGCCAAGCAGATTATGTTTTAAGCAATTTTACGGATCAAGATTTCCAAACTATAGATGAAAGAATTGAAATGGCAATTAAAATAGTACAAAGTTTTACTACTAATGGTATTGACCGTACTATGTCAGATTTTAATGGGAAATAAATTGATGTTTAATTTTTCCTTATATTAAAATAAGTTAAATTTGCGCCTTTATAAAGGTATCGTGGCCGAGTGGCTAGGCAGTGGTCTGCAACACCATCTACAGCGGTTCGAATCCGCTCGATACCTCAAAGAAGAGCTTGTTAGAAATAACAAGCTTTTTTTTATATATATTTGTCCCTCTTTAAAAAGATTATGAGAAATAGAAAATTAATAATTGGGTTGCTTTTTGTGTTTAATAGTATTTTAGTATTTGGGCAATGTGAATATACTTTAGATAATTATTCTCATAATAATTGTTATGGAGCTAATAATGGTTCTATTGATATTACAATTGCTAATCTTAATTCTTTGCCAAGTTGGATAGGGCCAAATGGATTTACTTCATCTTCTAATGCCTTGACCAATCTATATGCAGGGACCTATTATTTAACTATTACAAATACTGTACAAGCATGTACACTTATTGATTCTATTGATATTCAAGAGACAATTAAGGTTGGGGCTAATTTTAATTTAACAGGGAGATGTCAAGATGAAGATTCAGTAGATGTTGTAGCGACTTTGTGGGGAGGAACACCTCCATACACTAGTATTTGGAGTAATGGCGATACTGGCCCTAATGCGATTAATTTACCACCGACAGGCTCATTGCCAAATGTGTTAACTGTAACGGATGCTAATTTTTGTGTTGATACCCTTCATTTATGGGTAAAAGAGCTTAATGCAATGAATCCGTTTATGTCATCAGTAGGGGTAGTTTGTAAAGATGACAATAGTGGTGAAGCAAGAGTTTTTATTGAGGGAGGGACTTCTCCTTTTATATTTAATTGGGGAGATGAGATTACCCCTATGGTTCATGAGTCTTTTTCTGTAATTGCGGGACTATCCCCAGAAGTTTATTATGTAGAAATCACAGATGACATGGGGTGTGTTATAAAGGATAGTATAGAAGTAAAATCTAATCCAAATATTTGTTTAACAATTTACAAGGCATTTTCCCCTAATGATGATGATATTCATGAGTTCTGGGAAATTGAGAATATCCATCTCTATCCTAAGGCGGTAGTTTCAGTTTATGATAGAAACGGAAGACAAGTTTTTAGAAGAAGAAATTATACAAATTCAGAAAATGCTGCTTTTGGAGGCAAGGATACAAATGACCAGCCTTTACCATCAGGCACTTATTATTATGTGATTGACTTAGAAAATGGAGATGATGTGTTTAAAGGAACGATAACAATAGTAAGGTAATGAAACAGGTAATTTTTATAATATGTGTATTTTTAGGGATAAGTACTTTTGCTCAACAAGAGCCATTATTTACTCAGTATTATGTAAATGATATGGTAATTAATCCTGCTGTTTCTGGAAGTAAGACATACAATCCTTTAACAATTCAAACAAGGCAACAATGGCTGGGATTTGAAGGGGCTCCCTTAACGTCAAATGTAAGTTATCATGGGGCCTTAAATAATAGATCAGCAATGGGAGGTTATTTAATGTTTGATAAAGCATTTCCAACTATGCAAGCAAATTTACATTTAAATTATGCTTATCATATTCCATTGGACTATGATGAAGTTAATTTGTCATTTGGTTTAGGCGCAAAAGTGATGTATCATAATTTAGATTTTAAACAAGGTGATTTACCACCTGGGGATGATCAAGCTTTCTCAACTAGCTCATATGACAAAGTTTTGGGAGATGCATCATCAGGAGTGTATTTATACGGAAGAGGTTTTTATGCTGGGTTCTCAGTATCAAATCTGTTTCAATCCTCTTTTAATACCCCTATTTCTGGTTCTCCTTACTCAAATACAGAGTTTAGAAATTATTACGGAATGGGAGCATATAGATTTAATATTATGAATAATGACTGGCAATTTGAGCCATCATTCTTAATAAGAAAAATGCAGTTTCAAAGTAGTATGACTGATCTAACCACAAAGATATTATATTTAGAAAATACTTGGGTTGGTTTAACTTATAGAACAAATGGTACTGCAATTTTTGCTTTTGGTTTTGGGGCAAATAATATGCATATCTCCTATTCATATGACCATACATTTGCAGGAGAAATAATGCAGTATACTTATGGCACTCATGAATTAGGGATTACCTTTAGGATTGAAACAATGGCCACAGAGAGGCATATTGGCTTCTGGGGGTATTGATCATGAAAAAGATAGAACACATAGGTATTGCTGTTCAAGATATTGAGGCTTCTAATAAAATTTTCGCTAAAATCTTTGGGAAAGATTCTTATAAATTAGAGAAGGTGGAATCAGAAGGAGTGATTACTTCCTTCTTTGAGATAGGAGAGAATAAGATAGAGTTGGTTGCTTCGACGACAGAAGAGAGTGTAATTTCTAAATATCTAGAAAAATGGGGAGAAGGACTGCATCATATTGCTTTTTCTGTTGAAGATATTGAAAAAGAGATGACAAGATTGAAAAAAGAAGGCATCAGACTTTTGAATGAGATTCCTAAAAATGGAGCTGACAATCAGTTAATTTGTTTTTTACATCCTAAAGATACTAATGGAGTCCTTATAGAATTATGTCAGGAAATAAAGTAGTTACCTCCTCATTATCTTGTAGGTGATGTGTTTTAATACCTATTTTTTCTGCTCCTTCAATGTGTTGAGGGGAGTCGTCAATAAATAAGACTTCATGTGCGAGTAATTTGTTTTCATTTAGTATGAGCTGGAAGGCTTTAGTTTGTGGCTTTCTAAATCCTATTTTGTGCGAATAATAGACTTTGTTAAATAAATTACAAAACTTATGATACTGATTAATCCCTAATATTTTTTCAAATTTAGCAATATGAATAGCATTGGTATTGCTTAGTAGAAAAATAGAATACTTCTGGTTTATTTTTTTTAAAAGATTAATTCTTGTTTCTGGCAAATTAAGGAGCATCGCATTCCAAGCATTTTTAACTTGTTTGATACTTGTATTAGGGGCTTCTTTTTGTAGTTTTAAAAGAAATTCTCGTTCAGATATTTCCCCAGTTTCAATTTTATTGAACAGATTATTTTGGGCTTTTTTAGAATAAAAAGAGCTTGGATTTTTTATTCCAAGTTTTTTAAATTCATTAATTGTATTTTGGTAGTTAATATTAAGAATAACAGCTCCTAAGTCAAAAATAATAGCTTTGATATTTTTCATCTTTCAAAGTTGCATATTATACAACAATTTTGATAGTTTTGTATATCCTTTTTAAGGAGGGCCCATAGCTCAGCTGGTTAGAGCACTTGACTCATAATCAAGGGGTCGTTGGTTCAAGCCCAACTGGGCCCACTAAACCTCACCTATTTGGTGGGGTTTTTTTAGTTTTATACTTTATTTCAAAAGTAATAAAAATTATAATTAATCATTGTCTAATAACTTTAAGATAATGAACTTGTAAATCATTTATTATTATTGAGATAAAGTAATGTCCCTTAGGAAGATTGCTGTAAGGTTCCCATGATACAGAATATTTTTCAGGATCTAACAGTCTTTCATCAAGAGTCGCTACTACTTGCCCTTTAATATCATATACAGATATAGCAACTTTTGCCCTTTGAAAAACACCATAATTTATTTCAATCTGATCAGTAAATGGATTAGGATTTGTACTATAAATCATCCCTTTGTCAAGATGAATATTATTTGTTCCAACTGGGACGCCATTACCATCAATCATAATATTCCATGTTCCTTCAAGTTCCCCATTAGAATTTGACACTAAAGGGATAATACGATTAGTCGCATCAAATGCCCCACTAGTAATTGAAGCAGCGGCATCTGTTGGGATATAAGGATCTTCTTGAAAATAAAGTTGAGTTATTAGGGTGTTAAATCCTGGAGGGGTTATTTTAAAATGAATATGGGATGGTCTAAAAGTAGATCCATTTAGATACAATCCAGGTTTAATTGACTCAAAAACATAAAACCCCTGACTATTTGTAGTGGTCTTCCCTCTCAGATTATATCCTGAATTGTCATATTCCCCTGCATCATTAGCATGCCAGACATCAATTTCAGTATTTGGAATAACTTCTGAACAATCAAGATTATATACTTGTCCACTAATGATAATACGTGTGCCAGCTTCATTGATATCTGCAAGCTGATTATTTTGAATAGATGGTGCATTTGTTGTATAGAATGGCCCTTGTCCAAATGCATCTTCAGTAGACTGGTCACATATACTCAATGGGATTGCAGAAGAGACCGATTTAAGAATAGTTGGAAAGGCTGCAACTGACAATATAGATAAAGAAGTGTTTTTTAGAAACTGTCTTCTACTGTCTTTTTTGTTTTTTTTCATAAAACTATTCTATTATATATCTCCTGTCTATGCTGCCATCATCATACATGAAAAACAAAGTTGTATTATTTTTCAGTACTGTTTTTCTTCCTAATATATCTATTATCTTAATCAATCTTTTATCGCTATAATTTATTTCTTCAATTGAGGTTATATTGCCCATTTTAGCCCAAGAGCCTGAAGCTGCATTCCAGATCCAAGTTACACAACAAGTATAATAACCAGCTGCATCTGCATAAGTGATACAAATATTAACTGTATCTAAAGCAACTGTAGATTGACAATTATGAGTATTTGTCATACTATCTTCTGCTATAACTACTCCGTTCATTAGTGAGGTATTCCAGTAATCAATAAGCATATTAATATTATTTATTTCTGCTGTAAATGCATACTGTGTACCTGTTATTGTCATTGAATCACATGTTGTAGTAGATACTCCAGAACAAACAGCCTGACAAGCAGCAAAAGAAGTATACTGACCCAATCCTGTCCCAGGATCATAACAACCAGCTGCTGGAGTGCAATCCCAAGATGGAGTTACTCCAGAGCTACAAATGGTATCACAAGCTGTAAAAGAAGTATACTGACCCAATCCTGTACCAGGATCATAACACCCTATTGCTGAATTCAGATCGCAATCCCAAGATGGAGTTACTCCAGAATTACATATTGTATCACAAGCTAAAAAAGAAATATATTGACCCAATCCCGTCCCAGGGTCATAACAACCAGCAGCTGGATTGCAATCCCAAGAAGCAGGGGGCGCATTCCCAATAAGTATAGAATCACAATAGATAGATGTGCAATAATTCCAATTTGTTGAATCAAAAAATGTAACTGTTAAACAAACAGAATATACACCGTTCCAATAGGTATGTACTGGATGTTGTTGAGTCGAAGTATTTCCATCACCAAAATCCCATTGCCAAGTAGCTGAATAATTTGTTGACTGCATTGTTGACAAATCTGTAAAGACAGTATTTGACCAAGCATTTTGTATATAGCTAAAATCAGCTTGACACTGTGCTTGAGAAAATACGATTGTAAAT
>JAYZYW010000006.1:0-38180 GCA_036139835.1 Bacteroidota bacterium | reverse complement strand
TCCCCCCATTTGTCGAATATTTTAATGTTAAATGTTTCAACAAAAATCCCTTTAATTACAAACAACTCATTATGCTCATCATCATTAGGAGTAAATGCTGTTGGCACAAATAATTGAGTTAATGGCACTGAGCGAACTATTGCAAGTTCTGACATATCTGTACAGCCATTTTCATCTTCAACCCACACTTTATACCTTCCTGAATCTTGAACGGTAATTATCTCATTATTACTAATCAAAGAGTCATACTCAGTATACCATTCATAAAACGCATAATTCCCTGTAGTTAATTCTACCTCATCACCTAAATATATTGTAATATCATTAGGAGTAATTACCGCAACAGGTAATGGATTAATAATAACTTCAACCTTTCCTACAGCTGAAGTATCAGCAATACAATCATTTATATCATCTGCTAATACAATAGCATAATTGCCTGCAATTATTGTTGAAATAGAATAATTAGGAACAACAATATCATTAATAGTTGAAGCTACAGAACCGTTAGTATATGTTAAATCCCAAGGTAACAATCCATTAAAAGCAAAATTAATATCAACTGTACTTCCATCATCACAAACTGAACCTCCCCCAGAAATAGTAGCATGTGGGATAGGATCTTCTGTAATATTTATTTCATCTGAATCAGAACAACCATAAAAATCTGAAACTGTCAGCATGAAATTCCCTTCACTAATATCGATACTTGGGTCTGTTAATCCATTATTCCACAAGTAAGAGTACGGTGGAGTCCCTCCAACAATATTTGGTAAAAGTATCGTATTTGTATTACAGGGAATATTATAGTCTGAACCTAAATCAACAACTGGAGGAGCGTCATAAATAATCTCTAGAGTATCAGTACCAGAACATCCTAAAAGATCAGTTACAACAATACTATACACACCTTCTGATAATACCAACATACTATCAGAATCTCCAGAATTCCATAAATAAGAATAAGGGGTTGTGCCACCAGATACTATAGGATCTATTAAAATATCCGCATTGCAAGGAATCGTAATATCAGGTCCTAAATCAATGGTTGGACCTACATCTGCAATCACAATTAATGTATCAGAAAACTTTGAGCAACCAGAGATATTAGCTGAAACAATATATTGTCCTGAACCAACTGTTACAGATGCAGCTGTACTAAATACAGTTGACGTTGAATCGAACCACTCATAAGTAGCTCCTATACCTCCATCTGCAGTTAATGTAATTGTAGAATTACAAGGAATCTCCATCAATATTGAATCAATACTTAAATCATCTACTACTGATAATGGTGGAGAGTAAAAACTACCTGCTTCTAGAAAAACTCCCGAATCATATGCATTGTCAACAGCATCAGCTACCACTAATTTAATATGATAAGTGTCTCCACAATTTACAGCAGCAACTGCAGTAAGTGGAGTTGTAAAACCATCAAATTGAATTACGGTAGGATCTGTATTTTGTGGGGCAGTAAATCCATCCCCATTATCAATATAATACGTTGGATTTACAACATTATTTACATTATCAATAGTAACTGGAGTAGTTGTGCCAGGAATTATTGCTAAATTCTGATCAATATAATTTCCTCCAGCAGGATTAGGCCCTGATAGAAAAAATCCAAAAGCATCATTAAAACTATTCACCCATTCCAAATACTCTTCTGAACCAAAAACATATTTAAAACTAATTGTATCAGAAGTAGGGATAAAATCAAACTCTAATACTGCAGCATCATTTGTAGGATCAGGAAAAATTACCGCATCAAGTGTTGGATCTCCTGGCAATAAAAAAGATGTTGATGTACTTCCACTTGCATTTGGCCCGACTAAATCAAATACATTACCAGAACTTAAAACAATACCACTGTCAATCCCTAGATTTGAATTAACACCATTAAAAAACCCTATTTGATTAGGATCTCCAATAAAAGAATGAGTTGTTGCTGTAATTCCTCCTCCTAATAGTATATTATCAATAAGGTAAGTTGCTGTATTATAAGGAACTGTATTATCTATTATAATTTGTGCTTGTACGCTAATAGTAGATAGCAGCACTAATAAAAGAATTGCTTTTTTCATACTTGCTACAAAAATACGAAAAAATCAAGGAACCCTATCTTTATTAAACTATAATCTTATTGATTTAAAGCTGCATCAGACTGAGAATGAAACATTGTAGCATAACTGCCTTTATTTTTAAGTAATTGATTATGAGTCCCAGACTCTAAAACACTGCCATTTTCTAAATGTAAAATTTTATCAGCATTTACAATAGTTGAAAGTCTATGAGCGATGACAATTGTAGTTCGATTAGTTGCTAATTTTTCCAAAGCTGATTGCAATAATTCTTCTGTTGCTGTATCAATTGAAGCAGTTGCCTCATCCAAAATAAGAATTTTAGGGTTACGAATATACACCCTTAAAAATGCAATAAGTTGCCTTTGTCCTGATGACAAAGTAACTCCCCTCTCTGCAACTACATAATCATAATTTCCAGGAAGAGAATTAATAAATCCATCGACTCCAATTTCTTTAGCAGCTGCTATTACTTTTTCTTTTGATATAGTATCATCAAAAAGTGTAATGTTATTTAAAATAGAAGCTGAAAACAAAAAGATTTCTTGCTGAACTAATGCTATGTTTTTTCTCAAACTTTTTATGCAGATTTTATCAATATTAATATCATCAATGGTTATCTCACCAGAATCTATCTCATAAAAACGATTTAAAACACTGACGATTGAAGTCTTCCCAGCACCTGTTCTACCAACCAAGGCCAACATTTTACCTGCCTCAATCGTAAAGTTTAGATTTTTAAGAACTCGCTCCTCTTTTTTATAGCAAAAATTAACATTCTTAAAGGCAACTGATCCCTTTGTGTTTTCAATACTAAATGTGCCATGATTAACAATTCTTTCACTAGTATCAAGCACTTTAAACACACGCTCAGAGCCAACAATACCCATTTGCAAGATATTAAACCTATCGGCCAATTGTCTAATTGGACGGAACATCATATGAATGAATAAAATAAATGCAATAAGCTCACCTACTGTAATGCCTTTTCCATCCAGAATCCCTTGACCACCATACCAAACTATCAGACCAATGGAAACAGCAGAGAGCACCTCCACTACTGGGAAAAAAACAGCATAATAAAAAATACCTTTAATATTTGCATCTCTATGTTTAGTGTTAATGTCGAAAAACTTTTGATATTCAGCATTTTCTCTATTAAAAATTTGAACGATATTCATCCCAACAATATGCTCTTGAACAAAAGTATTTAAATTAGAAATTTGTCTTCTTACATCTTGAAAGGTTCTTTTAATATTTCTTTTAAACCAAGCAGTGGCTAACAATAAAACAGGGATGCTTAATAGGGCAATAATTGTCAATCTCCAATCAGTATAAAACATCATCATGACAACAACAATTAACTTTAAAAGCTCAGCAATAATTACCAAAAGTCCTTGTGAAAAAATATCTGCAATAGTCTCAATATCCGAAACAGTTCTGGTAACCAAAGTTCCAATGGGAGTATTATCAAAATATCTCATTTTCAAAGATAAAATATGCTTAAAAACCTTATTTCTTAAATCTTGAATAACATGTTGACCCAACCAAGTTGATAAATAAATATAGCAAAACTGAATCACTCCTTCTAAAACCAAAATAAACATTAAGATTAGAGTAATTTTTATTAAACCTTCTTTATTAGGAATTACAATATAATTATCAATCGCATAATTGATAAGCAGAGGACGTATAGGCCCCAAAACAGATAGCAAAATAGCAGAAAAAGCAGCAACAAAAAAATGAAATTTATAGGGTTTTGCAAATTCCAATACCCTTTTTAGAAGCACAAAATCAATTACATTTCCTGTGTTAGATTCTTGATTTGTTGTATCTTGCATTTATATCCTTATTTCATTTGGATATTTAACCTCAATTAAAAAAAGTGCGTGTGCAGGAGCTGATGCCCCTGACTTACACCTGTCTTTTGCTACTATTATTTTAGCCACATCATCTGCTGCTATTTTACCAATACCAACATCTAATAAACTACCTACTATTGCCCTTACCATATTGCGCAAAAAACGATCAGCTTTGATGGTAAAAATCAGCTCATTATTTATTACCTCCCATTTAGCAAAAATTACATCACAAATATTAGTAGAATTCTGCGTATTTACTTTAGAAAAAGAAGTGAAATCCTGCTTTCCAATAATATATTGACAGGCTACATTCATTGCTTCCACATCTAAATTTTTATTCCATAAATAAGCCGTCTTGTTAAAAGGATTCTTCTTCTGAATAATATGATACTGATAGGTTCTACTGAGGGCATCAAAGCGGCAATTAGCATCCTCTTTTACTTTAAATATATCGTGAATAGAAATATCACTAGGCAAGAAATTATTGAGTTTGAAAATTAGATTTTGGATTTTAAAATGAATATTAGAATCAAAATGTGCAAACATCTGCTTTGCATGTACTCCAGTATCGGTTCTTCCAGCTCCCATTACCTTAATATGGGTATTTAAAATAGTACTCAATGCTTTATTAATTTCAGCCTGTACACTATTAGCATTAGGTTGTTCCTGCCAACCATGATAGATGGTCCCTTTATATGAAAGTTCAATGAAAAAACGCATGATATAATTTCCCGCAAAAATAGAAAATGAATTTACAATATACTATTGAAAAAATTTATTCGTTGAACTTTGCAGTTTATTAAACAAAATATAAATTTGCAACTCTAAATTTAACCCCATGACAAAGATATTACAACCAGATATTAAAGAACTTAACGAAAAAATAAATAAAGAAAGTGCCATCATTGATATGCTAATGCTGGAAATGAACAAGGTAATTGTTGGTCAAAATCATATGAGCGAACGCCTTTTAGTTGCACTTTTATCCAACGGGCATATATTATTAGAAGGAGTCCCTGGACTAGCGAAAACACTTGCTATTTCAACTCTTGCAAAAACGATAGATGCAAAGTTTAATCGTTTGCAATTTACTCCTGATTTACTGCCTGCAGATATTATTGGAACACAGATATACAGCCCTAAAAAAGAGAAATTCTCTATTAAAAAAGGGCCTATTTTTGCTAACTTTATTTTAGCTGATGAAATAAATCGTGCCCCTGCCAAAGTACAATCTGCACTGCTTGAAGCTATGCAAGAACACCAAGTTACTATTGGGGGTGAATCTTTTGACTTAGACAAACCATTTTTAGTAATGGCTACTCAAAATCCAGTAGAACAAGAAGGCACTTACCCTTTGCCAGAAGCACAAGTAGATCGTTTTATGTTAAAAGTAGTAATTGATTATCCAAAAAAGGATGAAGAAAAAATGATTATTCGTCATAATTTGGCAAAAACCTTCCCAACTCCAAACTCTGTTATTAAAACCGATACTATTATTCATGCTCGTGACTTAGTAAAGGAAGTTTATATGGATGAAAAAATTGAGCAGTATATTATTGATATTGTATTTGCTACTAGAAATCCTGAAGAGTACGGATTAGAGAAATTTAAGGATATGATTTCTTTTGGAGGCTCTCCAAGAGCAAGTATTAATCTAGCAGCTTCAGCAAAAGCCTATGCCTTTATAAAAAGAAGAGGATATGTAATTCCAGAAGATGTTCGTGCGCTTTGCCATGATGTATTGCGCCATAGAATTGGACTTACATATGAGGCTGAAGCAGAAAACATTACTTCAGAAGATATCATTACTGAAATTTTAAATACAGTAGAGATTCCGTAAATGAGTACCTCAGCACTTTTAAAAAAAGTAAGACAGATTGAGATAAAAACTAAAGGCCTTTCCAACCATATTTTTGCTGGAGAATATAATACAGCTTTTAAAGGAAGGGGGATGGCTTTTTCTGAAGTAAGAGAATATCAGACAGGTGATGATATACGTTCCATTGATTGGAATGTTACAGCAAGATACAATACCCCTTTTGTTAAAGTTTTTGAAGAAGAAAGAGAAATGACCGTTATGATGCTTATTGACGTATCAGGATCTGGCAATTTTGGAACAAGTGAACAATTCAAAAGAGAATTAGCCACTGAACTTGCTGCTATTTTAGCTTTCTCAGCAATTAAAAATAATGACAAAGTTGGGGTTATTTTCTTTACCGAAAAAGTAGAGCAATTCATTCCTCCAAAAAAAGGGAAAAGCCACATTCTTAGAATAATCCGAGAAGTATTAGCCTTTCAGCCAAATGGTAAAGGCACTGATATTGCAGAGGCTTTGGAATATTTTAATTCAGTAATCAAAAAAAGAAGCATTTGCTTTATTCTCTCTGATTTTATGAGTTCCACATTTGAAAAACCACTCAAAATTACAAGTAAGAAACACGATTTAGTTGGAGTAAGAATTTATGACGAAAGAGAAAACAGCTTGCCAGATATTGGATTAATTCCTTTGCAAGATGCAGAAACAGAAGAAATGATTCTTGTGGATACATCAAACAAAAAAGTAAGAGAAGATTTTGCAAAAAACAGATTAGAAAAAATAACTGCACTTAAAAAATTATTCCCTGCTAATGGCGTGGATTTAATTGATATCACAACAGGAAGTGATTATGTAAAACCTTTAATTAATTTCTTTAAAACTAGAGAAAAGAGAAGATGAAGAAACTAATCTACATCCTACTCATAAATAATCTTGCTCTTGCTCAAACTGCAATTTTAGATACTAATGCAATGCTAATTGGGGAACAAATCAACTTTACAATTACTAATGAAGTAAACACTACTGAGATGTGGCCTACTTATGATAAGTTTTTAGTTGAAAAAATTGAAATAATCAAAGCTTCAAAAATTGATACAACTAATGGTATTATCAGTCAGGAATTTATCATTACATCTTGGGATAGTGGAAGTTATTACATCCCTCCTATTTCCTTTTCAGCAAATAGTAAAACAAAAGGTTTGCTACTCAATATACAAACTATAATGCTAGAAGAGGGGGCTCAACTAAAAGATATAAAACAACCTATCAACGAGCCAATTGGATGGAGCGATATTTGGCCTTGGCTACTTGGCATTTTAATTATTTCTTTAATTATTTATACCCTTAAAAGGTATGCATTTACTAAAAAAGAAGCCCTAATAAAAGTTCAACAAAAAGTGATAATTCCTGCTGATATAATCGCATTAAAACAGTTAACGAAATTGGAAAAAGAAAAGATTTGGGAAGAAGGCAATGTAAAAGAATATCATTCACAATTATCTGAAATTATTAGACGATATATGGAAAATCAATTTAAGTTTATTGCGCTTGAGCTAACAACTGATGAGATTTTAAAAGAACTACAATCTATTTTAAATGCTGAACAATTAGGCAGCCTCAGAATACTTTTACAGAGAGCAGACTTAGCTAAATTTGCTAAAAGCAAACCAATTGATACTGAAAATAAAGAGAGTATGGTTTTAGCGAAACAATTTGTCAACTCTACAAAAAAAATCAAGAGAAATGCATAATTACACTTTTGTAAATAGCGAGTTTTTCTACTTTTTAATTATCCCAATAACAATACTAATTTGGCATATCTTAAAATATAAATTTAATACTAGTCATATTTTGTTTTCTGACACCAATTCAATCAGTAAAACAATAACATTGAAACAGAGATTAAGACATTTGCCTTATCTACTAAAAATTATTGCATCAACACTCTTGATTATCGCAATAGCTCGTCCTCAATCATCAACAAATTGGGAAGAAAGTACCACTGAAGGGATTGACATAGTTTTAGCAATGGATATTTCTGGAAGTATGCTTGCCAGAGATTTAAAACCTGACCGATTGGAAGCCTCAAAAAATGTGGCTATGGATTTTATTAGCAAGAGAAAGAATGATAGAGTGGGACTAGTAATATTTTCAGGAGAAAGTTTTACCCAATGCCCTTTAACGACCGACCATAATGTACTCATTAACTTATTTAAAGATGTTAAAAGTGGAATGGTAGATGATGGAACTGCAATTGGAATGGGACTTGCAACTGCCGTAAACCGATTAAAAGATTCTGAAGCGATTTCAAAAGTGATTATCTTACTTACGGATGGAGTAAATAATAGTGGAATGGTACCACCTCTTACTGCTGCTGAAATTGCTCAAAAATTTGGAATCAGAGTATATACTATTGGAGTAGGGACTAAAGGCTTTGCGCCCTACCCTTTCCAAACACCCTTTGGTATACAATACCAAGACGTAGAAGTAAAAATTGATGAGAGCACCTTGCAAGACATTGCTACCCTAACGGATGGCAAATACTTTAGAGCTACCAATAACAATTCCTTAAAAGAGATTTACAAAGATATTGACACCTTAGAGAAATCTGAAATTGAAGTTACTAAATTTCATAATCGATCAGAAGAATTCTTTCCTTTTGCATTATGGGCTGTAACACTCTTATTTTTAGGATTCATTTTACAAGTCACTTATTTAAAACAGATTCCTTAGATGTTAAGATACGAACATATCGAATATTTAAACCTCCTATTTGGAATTCCTGTTTTAATGCTTGCTATACTACTTTATAGCAAATGGAAAAAAAACGCATTAGCCCTTTTTGGAGACAGCAGATTAGTTAATGAACTGATGCACTCTTTTTCAAAAAGAAGAACACAAATAAAAAATACACTTACTATTTTAATTTTCATCTTGCTTATTATTGGAATTGCTAACCCTCAAGTGGGAACAAAAATGGAGGAGATAAAAAGAGACGGTGTTGATTTAATGATTGCTATTGATCTTTCTAATTCTATGATGGCTGAAGATATAAAACCCAACCGACTAGAAAGAGCCAAACAAGCCGTCTCCAAATTAATTGATAACTTAGAAGGAGATCGAATCGGTTTAATTGTCTTTGCAGGGGAAGCTTATGTTCAATTACCAATTACCACTGACTACTCAGCAGCAAAATTATTTTTATCTACCGTTAATACAAGTATTGTACCTACTCAAGGAACGGAAATTGGAAAAGCAATTGATTTAAGTATAGAATCCTTTGACATGGAAAATGCACAAAACAAAGCTATCATCATAATTACAGATGGAGAAAACCATGATGAAAACGCAATTGAAAGTGCTGAAAAATCCCATAAACTAGGAATTTTTGTACACACTTTAGGAATGGGATTAAGTAAAGGAGGTCCAATCCCAATTTATAACAAATATGGCATCCAAACTAGCTATCGAAAAGATAAAGAGGGAAATACTGTGGTAAGTAAATTAAATGAAAAATTACTTATGCAAATTGCGAATGCTGGAAAGGGAACTTATGTCCGTGCTAATAACTCTAAAGCAGGGCTCTCCACCTTACTTGCTGAGATTAACAAAATGGAAAAAAAAGAAATCGGTAGCATGGTATTTACAGAGTACAAAGATAGGTTTCAATTATTTATTGGGTTAGCATTCCTACTCTTAGTTTTAGACTTAATCCTATTGCCAAGAAAAAACAAATGGAGTAATCGTATTAATTTTTACAAGGAATAATGAAAAATCTATTACTCATATTATCCTTTTTAATAAGTATCACTTCTATTGCTCAAAATAAAAAATCATTTTTAAGAGATGGTAATAAATTGTATGCTGATAGTATCTATAATAAAGCAGAAATGCAATATAGGAAATCTTTAGAAAAAGACCAAAATTATTTTAATGCTTCTTTTAATTTAGCAGATGCTATTTACAAACAAGAACGCTATGTGGAAGCATCTGCACTTTTTGATGCATTAAAAGATAACGCTCCTACTAAAAATGATTTAGCAAAAGTGTATCATAACTTAGGAAATTCTTTAGTTAAAGAGCAAAAACTAGAAGAAGCTATTAATGCTTATAAAAACGCATTAAGAATTAACCCAATTGATAATGAAACAAGACACAACCTAGTTCTAAGTAGAAAACAAAAACAAGAGAAAGAGGAACAAAAAAATAAAGACGAAAACAAAGAACAGAAAGAGCAGGACAAAGAAAAGAAAGAGGAAAACAACAAAAAGGAAGAAAAAGATAAAAATCAAGAACAACAAGAGCAAAAGGAGGAAGAACAACAAAAACAGCCAGAAGAGAAACAAAAAGAAATGAGCAAGGAGGCTGCTGAAAAGATGCTGGAAGCTATACAGCAACAAGAAAAAGATTTACAAGAAGAATTGCAAAAAAAGAAAATAAAGGGAAAAAGAGTAAAAGTTTTAAAAGATTGGTAAATTGAAAAAAGTAAGCTTTATATTATTTTTATTTTACAGTGTATTCATACATGCACAGACACTAAAAGTATCGGCTGATAAAAATCCTGCTATAGTTGGAGAACAAATTGTGATGCAATACAATATTAACACAAAAGGGAAAAATTTCAAATCACCAAATTTCAACGGCTTACAAGTATTAAGCGGCCCTAACCCCTCCACACAAAGCAGCTATACTTTTGTCAATGGAAAAAGTCAAAGTAATAGTTCTACTACTTATTCTTTTTACCTAAAAGCACGAAAAGAAGGTACATATAACATCACTCCTGCTAAAATTACAGTAAATGGGAAGACCATAAGCAGTGAGCCATATACACTTAATGTAGTAAAAGGAAGTGAGAAAGATAAGGCTCAGCAGAAAGCGCTCTCTAACAGCTTATTTATTACAGTTAATGTAAGCAAAAGAAACATTATAGTTGGAGAACAAATTGTAGTTACTTACACATTATTTACTCGTGTTGATTTGCAAAATACTGCAATTTCTTCACTACCTGCTTTAAATGGATTTTGGGCAAAAGATTTAGAGACCTCTAGCAGATTTAAAAGAGAGATAATTGATGGCATTCCTTATAATGTTGCAACCATAAAAAAATCTGTGCTTACCGCTCAAAAATCTGGGAAACTAAGTATTGATCCTATAGAGTTACAATGCAGTATCCGTATTCATAATACAAGAAATAATCATGATCCTTTTGCGAATTTCTTTGGTGGAAATTATAAGGTTCAAGAAGAGGTAATTCGTTCAAAAACAATTACAGTAACTGTAACTGATTTACCAAGTCCACCTGCTAATTTCAAAGGTGCTGTAGGAAATATCAACATAAAATCAGAAGTAGATAATACCACCATTAATGCTAATGATGCCATCAATTATAAACTCACAATTACAGGAACAGGAAATATAGAATTGATAGAACCTTTAAATATTCAATTTCCTGAAGATTTTGAAGTATATGACCCTAAAATATCTGATAAGATATTTGAAGGAGGATTACAAAGAAGTATCAAAACATTTGAATATTTATTAATCCCAAGATATAAAGGAGAATACACAATTCCAGGTGCTAATTTGATTATTTATAATCCAGTAAGCAAAAAATACGAAACTAAAAAATCAAGTCAGCATAAACTTATCATTAATGCTAGTTTAAATCATGAGGATGCAAAATCCTCTACACTTCAACAAATAATAAAAACTAAGCAAAAGGATATTAATTACATATTCACTAAAACGAATTTAACCCCAATTGGAGAAAATACGATATCTAAAAACCTATTCTATTTGTTGTTCTTTTTACCAATTGGGCTATTAATATTATTGAGAATTTACGATACAATTATTGGGAAAACAAATACAAATAGCACTGGCTGGAAAAACAAAAAAGCGAACAAAATTGCACTGAAACGGCTAAAAACTGCACAAAAATGCATAAATAATTCTGATTTTGATGCTTTTTTTGAAGAGATTGAAAAATCACTTTGGGGTTATTTTGCAGATAAATTCAAAGTAAATTCTGCTGATTTATCAAAAGAAACGATAACTAATTATTTTAGTTCTTCTAAAATTAATAAGCAGATAGAAGAACAATTTATTACTTTACTGAATGAATGTGAGTTTGCTCGATACTCCCCAGCAAGCAATAAAAATACTCAAATGGACACCATACTTGAAAAAGCAAAAACAATAATAATTAACGTTGAAACTGCATTAAAATGAAAAAATCAATCTTCATATTATCAACATTAATTTGTCTGCAAACTTTTGGAAAAGCAACTCTTTTTACACAAGGGAATACGGAATATGCAAATGAAAATTATTCAGTTGCTATTTCTATTTATGATAGCATCATTTCAATGGGATTAGAAAGCACTGCATTATATTATAATTTAGGGAATTGTTATTACAAAACACAAGATTGGGCAAATGCTATTTGGCATTACGAAAAATCGCTTAAATTAAATCCAAATAATGAAGATGCTTCATATAATTTGGAACTTGCTCAACTTCAAATAATCGATCAAATTAAATCTATCCCTCAACTTTTTTATAAAAAGTGGTGGAAGAATTTAGTGCATTTATTCACCACAAAAACTTGGCAAATGCTTGCAATACTTTGCATATGGATCGTATTAATAATTCAACTACTAAATAGGTTTACAAACTACAAAAAAAAGTATCTTCCAGCGTTTTTCAATACTCTTGCACTAATTTTACTTTGTATAACCTACTCCTCATATGAAGAAAATCACAGCAAAACCGAAGCAATTATTTTTTCCTCCTCCGTGGTTGTAAATAGCGCACCAACAGAAAACAGCACCAACCTATTTTCTCTTCATTCAGGGACTAAAGTAGAGCTAATTGACCAAATAGGGAATTGGATCAATATCACACTCACAAATGGAAATAGTGGATGGATAAAAGAATCTGATTGTAAGATTTTACAATGATAAATCACTAGAAAAACCAATCATGTATTTTTTTCGTATATTTGTACACTGTAAAAACCCACAATTAATGAGAAAAATTTTACTGTTATTCTTGATATTTTTTAGCTGCACTTTTAGCTATGCTCAAGCGGGAGCAGGCCCTATCCAATCCTGCTCATCTGTAATACCTGAAATTTGTAATGGATCTTTATACCCCGCAGCAACATCTGGTACAGCAACGGCTCCATTTGGAGCAAATCTTAGTTGTGGTTTTAATTTAATGAGTGCAAATGCCTCATTTTACTATTTTGTATCAGCTACTAATGGCCCTTTAAACATCAATGTTACTCCTACTGATGTAGTAGGAAATCCATATCCAAATGTTAATGGGTCTCCTGATCTTGACTTTAAATGTTGGGGGCCATTTAATGATTTACTCACTATGTGTGATCAATTAACAAATTCAAACCAAGAAGACTGCAGTGTCGCTCCAGTAACTACAGCAGAAGTCATGCAAATAACAAATGCAGTAGCTGGTCAGATTTATGTTGTAATGGTTGCGAACTGGGCTGCAACAGGTGCTAGTCCTGACCCTTGTTTTATACAATTCACTTCAGTGGGACTTAATGATGGCTTTGGCGGTCCTTCCCCAGGAGATGCGGGAGGGTCAGCTGGAATCCCAAATCCGCTTTTATTTTGTGATACTGATCCTGTAATAAATTTAATTGATGAATTAAATGGCGTACCCGTTAGCTTTGGCAGTTGGACTTACAATGGTAATCCTGTTAGTGGAACTTTTGATCCTGCAAGTGATCCTTCAGGAACTTATACTTACACTGTTCCAGGAACTGTAAACTGTCCAAGTGATCAAGCTTATGTTGTTGTTGATGTGTTTAGTGCTTCAAGTATTCTTATTACTTCACCCTCAGTAATTTGTTCCAATGAAAGTGCATTTACATTAACAGGAATTCCCCCTACTGGATGGTCTCCTCAAGGTCAAGGTGTTTTTACCAACAATACAGGAACAATTATTACTGATTTTGACCCTGCAATTTATGGTGTTGGAAATCACAATATTACATATACTTATACTCCTACTGGCTGCGTACCAATACCTGTTGGAAGTGCCATATTAGTAAATGAAGCGCCAACCGTATTGGCCTCTAACATAACAACAACTAACCCAAGTTGTTTTGGGTTTAATGATGGAAGTGCAATTGTGGTTCCAAGTGGAGGAACTCCTGCATATACACCAAATTGGTACGGACAAGATCCCTTGCAATTAACAGCAGGAACTTTTAATTATACAATTACGGATGCCAATCAATGTGTATTTTCAAGTAATGTTACGCTTTATGACCCTTTAAATACATCAAGCGCAATTAATGAATATAATAGCAGCTGTTTTGGCGCTAATGATGGTGCTGCAAGTATAACAATGTTAGTGGGCACTACTCCTCCTGGAACAATATCAACATTATCATATTGCCCATCAAACCCCTCCCCAACTTTATCTATGCAACCTGCCACAATTATACAGGAGGTTCAATTAATAGGTGATAATTTTAATATCCAAAACAATACTGCAGGGATGGCTGATTTTTATGAAGATTATACAAATAACACTGGATTACCTGGAGAATATGCAGACATAACTCAAGGACAAATGTATACAGTATCTGTAACACCCTACGATTTATTTGCAACCACTGGCCAATACCCACCAGAAGCTATAAATGTCTATATTGATTTTAATATTGATGGCGACTTTACAGATGCGGGGGAAGATTTAGGAGTAATTAATATCCCATCTGGGACTTGGATTCCTGGAAATGTATACCCCTTAAACTTTGTGGTGCCTACAACCGGTGCTTATGGAGCTACAAGAATGAGGGTTGTTTGTATGAGTAACGCTGGAGGAGCAGCAATTAGCATGGGTCCATGTGAGTCTCCTACTGGAATGAACCTTCCTTGGTTTGGAGCAACTGAAGATTATTCAGTTGTATTAAATGCACCTGGATCCTCAGCCACTTTCCTTTGGAATAATGGTGCAACTACAGATAGCATTTCAAACCTAGGTCCTGGAACTTATACTGTAGTTATTACAATATCAGGATGCCCAATACAGGATTCTGCAACAATTACTGAACCATCAGAAATTATGTTTAATCCAACAATTACTGATATTAATTGTAACTCTTTTAATGATGGCACTATTACACTAAATCCTTCTGGAGGAAATGGAGGAGCATACGCGTACAATTGGTATGGAGAAAACCCTTTAGCTCTTGGGGATGGTAGTTATACCGTTACTGTTTCTGATCCAACAACAATTACAACTACTAATTTAGTCGCTTGTGAAAGTGACACAACAATAGTTATGATTGAACCAACTTATTTTAGTGTTGACTTTACTACATCAACAAACTTAATTTGCTTAAATGACCCGGTCACACTAAACTTTGATTTTAACCAGGGAGGTGTTGCACCATATACAATTAACTATACCGTAAATGCGCTAGCCCAAACGGCTGGCCCAATTAATAATGCAGGAGTAAATAACATACCCGTATCTCCTTCAGTTGGAAATAACGCCTACATTATTACTAGTATCGTTGATGCTAATGGTTGTGTAAATCAGAATACGATTGGAGCACAAAATATCTATGTCAACCCCTTGCCAGATGTTAGTATTTCAGTAGCACCTAATCCAATTTGTGTTGCAGATACTGCAGTCCTATTTTTTAATACACTAAATGGACTACCGCCTTTAAATTTAGCATATAATTCAAATGGAGTTCCTGGATCTGAAATAATTTTAGGTGCAGGATCTAATATTCTTGTAAATCCTAATACAACTACCACATATCAGCTAGACTCTGTTGCTGATGCAAATGGATGTAAAAATTACCCAACAGGTAATACTACCCTAACTGTAAATGTTATTCCTGAAATGAACTGGAGTGTTCCAAGTGAAGTTTGTGATAATGATATGGTATACCTATCTTTTGAATTTCTTACAGGAACTGCCCCCTGGAATGTCATCTATAATATTAATGGAACTAACTACAATCTTCCTGCAACCTATAACGTTGTAGATTCTGTTTCGATTTTACCCTTAAATGGCTCAGTATACAGTGTTGTATCATTAATTGACGGGAATCAATGTAAGAATTTGCTAAATGAAGCTTTAACCATAGTGTCATACCCACTACCAGAAGTTGTTGTAAGTGGAGGAGGATCAATTTGTGATGATGGAAGTGAAACAGATATTATTTTTGAAATTAGCTCAGGGACTCCTCCATATAGTTTAAATTATTCAGCAGGATTAATCTCTCATTTTGCATCAAACATAGGGAATATTTACACATTTCCTACTAGCCAAACTGGTATCTACACCGTACAAGATGTAACTGACGCTAAGGGATGTGAAGCAATATCAATCTCAGGAAGTGCATATGTTAACATCAACCCATTACCTGAGGCAAATATTACTGCATACCCTCAACCTGCTAACATTATAAACCCTCAAATTAGCTTTATTGACTTATCAACTGATCATATAAATGGAATCTGGGATTTTGATGATGGAGATACTACTTTAACTAATTTTGATAAATTGGTACACACCTACGGTGATACAGGAACTTATCAAGTATCGCTAACCATAGAATCAGATAGTGGCTGTACTGATATAGCTTGGCAAACTATTATCATTTCACCTGTGTTTACCATTTATATTCCAAATGCATTTACCCCGAACAATGATTTAAATAATGACTATTTTTTACCAATTATAGATGGAGTTTCAGAGTATGAATTTAGTGTATATGACAGATCAGGGCACAGAGTTTTTAGAACAAATGAATTTTCAAATGATTATTTATCATGTATAAATGATGAGACATGTTCTGCAGCATGGGATGGGAAAATTAATAATGGCACTGAATATGCGACAAAAGGCACCTATGTTTACACATTAGTATTAACTGATATTCATGGCAAAATAAGAACTTATGAAGGTGCTGTCATGTTGATTAGATAAAATAATGATCCATTAAAAAATTATTAAGGCATCATTGTGTTGATACGATAAGATGAAAAAGTTTGGACTCATATTCTTATTTCCAGCTACTGGCAACCTTTTATTTACACAAAAATTGTTACTCCTAATCAGATAAATGCAAATGAATTTCTTGATTATATTAAAGTACTTATTGAAAAAAAAAGTGAAAAAACATCTCCTTGTTTTCTTTTTTTTATTATCACTAACGGTTCAAGCGCAAAACACAGTTACAATTTGTAATGGCGACAGTATATTTTTATACAATAATTGGGAAACACAGAATGGTAATTATACAGATGGGATAACTAGTACAACGTTGATAGTTAATCCTACACCAACGGTAACAAGCAGTTTCATATTAAATGGAAATGCTATACAGACAATACCTAATACTTATGAATTAACTCAAGCAATTAATAGTCAATCAGGTTCTGCATGGAATAGTGTTACATTAAACTTAACACAACCATTTAATTTTGATGTTGACATGTTTTTTGGCAATAACAACGGAGGAGCAGATGGGATAGCATTTGTATTACAGCCTATAAGTACCTCCATAGGAACTGGAGGAGGCGGATTGGGATATGAAGGAATAAACCCATCTTTTGGTGTTGAGTTTGATACTTGGCAGAATTTTAATCGTTCAGATCCTTCATATGATCATATTGCAATACAACAAGATGGGGATTTAAATCATGCAGGAATTAACAACCTATTTCCTGCAACCGGATTTCCTCCTGCAAACAGTAATATAGAAGATGGATTATGGCATAATGTTATTTTTTCTTGGGATCCAGCTACATTTAATTTTCAAGTTGTTTTTGATGGGACTTTACTGGTTAACTATACTAATAATATTGTGAGTAATATTTTTGGCAATAACCCTAATGTTTATTGGGGATTTACAGCGGCAACAGGAGGAGCTAACAATCTACAGCAATTTCGAGTAAATACACTGGAAATACAATTAGCTGATATAACAATTTGTAACCATGATACTATTCAAGTTAACCCACAGATTAATACATCTACTTATACATATCTTTGGACTCCTAATTATAATATTACAAATAACACGGTTCCTTCCGCTTTTTTCTATCCTGATAGTACCACTTTATATTTTTTGGAGGTTACAAATTCTTATGGTTGTTCATTTACGGACTCATTTACAATATTTGTAAATGGTTCTACATCAAATACAACGCCTATGACAACATGTGATTCATACACATGGCCTGTAAATGGAAATTCCTATACTGTAAGCGGAACCTATACGGTTGTGAGTACTAATACTTCAGGTTGTCCCCATACTGACACTCTTAACCTAACAATTAATAATTCTACTTCTAATAGCATTGCATTAACTGAATGTGATTCTTATACCTGGCCAATAAACAATCAAACTTATTTTACGAGTGGAACCTATACAGATGTAAGTATTAATACTGCAGGTTGTACCCACACTGAAACCCTTAACCTAACAATTAATAATTCTACTATAACACTGCTTGTTGACACTGCTTGCGGTGAATATACATGGGATGGAGTAATGTATAATAATTCCGGCATTTATACTAATATTTTAACAAGCAGTAATGGATGTGATAGCATTTTAACTTTAGACCTTACAATTTTTGAGGTTCATTCACTTACCTATATTACTACTTGTGATAGCACTCAGTGGAATGGGGTTTGGTATTATAATGACACTACTGTTACAGAAACTGGTTTTGTAACAACAAACTCTTTTGGTGGAACATCTGGCTGTGATAGTACTGCCACAGCTAATATAACTATTACAAATTCTGATGACATTGAGTTATTAGTAGATGTAAATCATGTTAGTTGTTTTAGTGGTGATGATGGGAGTGCTATTGTTACTCCAACTGGAGGAATAGCTCCTTACACGTATTTATGGTTAGATGGACAAATTACTAACCCAGCAACTGGTCTATCAGCTGGAAATTATCCTTTTACTGTAACTGATGCAAATGGGTGTCAATTAGATAGTTTTGCAATAATTAATGAAGCGAATGAAATATTTGTAGATTTTGTAGCTACAAGTCCTATTTGTAGATATGAGGAATCCACACTCTCAATTCATATTTCGAATTCTCTTTCCAATACTTATACAATGTTATTACTTGATTCTATTTTGAAATCATTTGTAATTGATACTAACGGATTGTTAATCCCTGAAGGATTACCTATCACCCTTACTCCAAACTTTAGTGGAGAAGTTTATATTATTTCACTTACGGATGATGAAGGGTGTACTCAAATATTTAATGATAATGTACATATTGAAGTAAAACAACCTCCTGAACTGAGCTTAAATGAAGATGATATTTGTGTTGGAGAATCTTCATTTCTCCTTAATAATGCTACCCCTACTGGAGGGACTTACTTTATCAATGATGTCATGACAAATTATTTTGATGTAGAGAATCTAGAAACCGATGATTATAGCATAAGGTATGAATATATAGACCCTATCACATCTTGTTATAATGAGATTGTACAAATAATAACTATTCATGAATCACCTAAAGCTGGAATGCTTTTTAGCCCCCAACCCACTGATATTGATGATCCTAATATCTTGTTTAGAGATAACAGCAATGAATCACCGCTAGTATCAGAATGGCATTTAGGTGATAGTACAATTATTTATGATGAATTAAGCTTCTGGCATACTTATACTGATACAGGCACATACACAATAAAATATTATATCACAAACATATACGGCTGCACTGATTCTATAATTAATCATCTAACTATTTCCCCTATTTATTCTGTGTTTATTCCTAATGCTTTCACGCCTAATAATGATGGTGATAATGATTATTTCTACCCTTCAATTATTGGGTCCAATTCCTACAACATTAAAATATTTAATAGGTGGGGTGAAATTATTTATAATGAAGAAAATGGCAAATGGGATGGGACAATAGATGATGATGTAATTACTGATGGAATTTACTCCTACTCAATTTCTGTATTTGACTTTAATGACCGACTTTTTATTTACCCAGGGCTTGTTACTCTTATGAAATAAATGAAGCAAATCCTTTTAGTTTCTGATACGCACCACACTTTAGATGAACGTTTTTTTCCGCATTTTGAAAAGGCAGATGAGATATGGCATGCTGGTGATATTGGTGATTTATCTGTTACAGATAAACTGAAAAGCTTCGCTCCTTTACGGGGGGTTTGGGGTAATATTGACAATAAAGTTATCCGAACTGAATTTAAAGAAATCCTATACTTTAAATCTGAAGAAGTAAATGTAATGATGACTCACATTGGCGGTTACCCAGGAAGATATGAAAAAAAAATACTTCCAATTATTGAACAAAAAAAACCGGATCTATTCATAAGCGGGCACTCTCATATTTTAAAAATAATGTACGATAAAAAATATGAATTACTACATATGAATCCAGGTGCAATTGGTGATTATGGAATACATAAAGTAAAAACTATCCTTAGTTTTAAAATTGAAGGGAAAGAGATTAAAGATTTAAAAGTAATTGAATTTCCCAGAAGTAAATCTTAACGAATTCTATCAGCTGAGTTTACTAGTTTTTCATCTCTCTTAATAAAGAAATTTGCTGCTATTAAAGCCATAAAAGGAACAATTAATAATATCATACCTGTCCCAAAAACTTTTTCCTCACTGTGTAAAAAAACAATTAAGAAAAAAGCAATAGTTATCATTAGTCTAGAAAAAGAAGCTATTAATTGTTGTCGTTTTCTAGTTTTAAACTGAAAAATTGCGAAAAAAGATAAAGCAGCCGATAAAAACATACATAATCGTGCATACGGAAAATACTCCTTTAAAAAGTAACTTGTTGTTTCATCCTGTAATACAGGGAAAGTATAAACAATGGTCATGGAAGATACAGCTGAGAAAAAGAAAAAAAGGGATTGTACTCTTTGTATCATAATAATAAATATTTACTGCAAAACTAATTAAAATTGTATAATTTGTCCAATTCTTAAAAAAATTGTATCATTGCAAAACTTATCTAAAAGAAACACCCCTGTTAAATACATCTTTCAAATTCCCCTTGCAACATCCGAATTAAAATTATTATATTAAAAAATATTTATGTACAAATTAGAAGAATTAAATGCAAAAAGAGTTGCTGATTTACAAGCCATTGCACAAGAGTTACACATTAAAAAGTTTAACAAATTAAACAAAGAAGAGCTAGCTTACGCAATCTTAGATCATCAAGCTGAGAATGCTAAACCAGCCGAAAAACGAATAAAAAAACAAAGACCAAGAACTAAGCCTGCTGAAAATAAAACGAAGAAAGCAAAGCAATCAAAACCGCAACAACAAAAAGAAGAAAAACAAACTTCAGATCAAACAGTTCATAATCAATCAAAAAATGAACAAAAACTGATTCAAAGTAGTCAAAAAAATAAAGATGCCAAGAATGAACCTAAAAAACCTTTACACAACCATCCTAAAAAAAGAGAAGAGACAAAAAACACACATCCAAAAACAAAAAACAACGACAATAAAATCCAAGCAAATAGCAAAAATTCCCCATCAAAATATGACTACAATTTTGATGGAATCATTCATACTGAAGGAGTAATTGAAATTATGCCTGATGGCTATGGATTTATGCGCTCTAGTGATTATCATTACTTAACATCACCGGATGATGTTTATGTTTCTCACTCTCAAATTAAGTTATTTGGGTTAAAAACTGGCGATACAATTAACGGAACAGTTCGCCCTCCTAAAACAGGTGAGAAATACTATCCTTTAATACAAGTAGAAAGCATTAATGGACGTGATCCAGGTATTGTTAGAGATAGAATTCCTTTCCATCACCTTACGCCACTTTTTCCTTATGAAAAATTTAACCTTCTAGGAAACGGACATAATAATGTTTCCATAAGAATGTTGGATATCTTTACTCCCCTTGGGAAAGGACAAAGAGGGTTAATTGTCGCACAGCCTAAAACAGGTAAAACAGTACTATTAAAAGATATTGCCAATGCAATTGCAGATAATCATCCAGAAGTTTACATGATTATATTATTAATTGATGAACGTCCTGAAGAAGTTACAGATATGGAAAGAAGCGTAAATGCTGAGGTAATTGCTTCTACTTTTGACGAGCCAGCAAGCCGACATGTAAAAGTAGCGGACATAGTTCTTGAAAAAGCTAAAAGAATGGTTGAATGTGGACATGATGTTGTTGTCTTGCTTGATTCAATTACTAGGTTAGCAAGAGCTTACAATACCGTACAGCCTGCTTCAGGGAAAATATTGAGTGGTGGTGTAGATGCGAATGCCCTTCACAAACCAAAAAGATTCTTTGGAGCTGCTCGTAAGATTGAAAAAGGGGGATCACTTACCATTTTAGCTACTGCACTTACCGAGACTGGAAGTAAAATGGATGAAGTAATTTTTGAGGAATTTAAAGGAACTGGTAATATGGAACTCCAATTAGACAGAAAAATTGCAAACAGAAGAATTTACCCTGCTGTTGATTTAGTTGCTTCTTCTACAAGAAAAGAAGATTTATTACTAGACAAAGAGCACATACAAAGAATTTGGGTACTTAGAAACTATTTAGCAGATATGAATCCTATTGAAGCTATTGAATTTATGAAAGATAGATTACAAAAAACGAAAGATAATACTGAATTCTTGGTAACGATGAATGGATAATTAATGGCTAAAAAATATACAACTCAAACAATAAATCCCTACCTATTGTAATTAGTAGGTTTTTTTGTGTATAACTTATTATTATAAAGAGAAAATCCCATACAACACACTGCCGCTTCCACTCATAGATGCATATATGGCACCATCAGCATAAAGTTGTTTCTTCATTACTTTAAGTGTTGGATGCTTTACAAAAGCAGAAATCTCAAAATCATTTTTTACTTTTCCCTTCCAATTCTCTAACGGCTGAGTAATTAAATTTAACAAATTTGTTGCAGGTAATTGTGGTATAATTCCGGCATAAGCCTCAGCTGTTGAAATATGCAATTCAGGAAAAATAAATTTCAACTCAAAGGATGTGAGATCTAAATCAACTGAAGACATCTTCTCTCCTATTCCATTTACATATTTTGGCGTATTTTCAATAAAAAATGGGCAATCTGCTCCCAATTGTAAAGCATATTTCTCTAATTGCTCCTTTGATAATTTCAAATCAAAAAGCTGACTTAAAGCAACTAAAGTAAAAGCTCCATTAGCAGACCCTCCTCCTAATCCTGCTCCTATAGGAATTTGTTTATGTAAATGAATTTTTACAGAATTAATACCAAAATCTGCTTTTAATAACTCATAAGCTTGCGTACAAATATTTTTCTCTCCAGGAATAGTAACTCCTGAACTCTCAAATGAAAAAAGATTAGAAGGTATAATCTCTAAAATATCAAAAAGCTCTTTTACAGGATAAAAAACAGAAGAAATATTATGATAGCCATCTTCTCTTTTTTCAATCACATTAAGGCCTAAATTGATCTTTCCATTTGGGTAGACTATCATTATTTTATTTTTTGAATATCTATAAAGTTGAAAATTCTTATTTTTATATTCTGAAAACTGAATCAAGTTTTCAACAACAAAAATAATCAACTGAAAATTTATAGCCCTTCATAAATCATTTTATTTAACTTTGTTGTCCTTTTGAAATAGAACTAAATGGAATATTTAACATTTGAAAAACCAATTGAAGAACTCATTAATAAGCTTGAGAAAGCTAAAGAACTAGGAGATGATAACTCAGTTGATATAAGCAAAACTGTAATGGATATAGAGAAACAAATAAACTCTACTAGAAAGGAAATCTATAATAACCTTTCTTCCTGGGAGAAAGTGCAGCTTTCTCGTCATCCTCAAAGACCTTATTCTTTAGACTATATCAATGCCTTATCAGATGATAATTTTTTAGAATTGCATGGTGATAGAGGAGTAAAAGATGATAAAGCAATGATTGGTGGTTGGGCTACAATAGACAAACAATCTGTTATGTTTATTGGGCAACAGAAAGGGAGAACTACTAAAGAAAGGCAATATCGTAATTTTGGAATGGCTAATCCAGAGGGCTACCGCAAAGCGTTACGCCTTATGAAAATGGCAGAGAAATTTGGAAAACCAGTAGTTTGTTTGATAGATACCCCTGGTGCATTTCCAGGTTTGGAAGCGGAAGAAAGAGGGCAAGGAGAAGCGATTGCCCGAAACATACTTGAAATGACAAAATTGGAAGTTCCTATTATTGTGGTTATCATTGGTGAAGGAGCTTCAGGTGGTGCATTAGGAATAGGAGTTGGAGATAAAATTTTGATGCTTAGTAATGCCTGGTATTCTGTTATTTCTCCTGAGAACTGCTCCACTATTCTCTGGGGAAATTGGGAATACAAAGAAACTGCTGCTGATGCTTTAAAACTTACAGCAAAGAATATGAAAAAGATAAAACTAGTTGATGAAATTATTAAAGAACCTTTAGGGGGTGCGCACACTTTTCCTGAAGAAACTTTTAAAATTGTAAAAAAAGCAATAACAAAAGCAATTAAAGAATTTATTGATACGGATAAAGATCTGCTAGTACACAATAGAATGGAAAAATTCTCAAACATGGGAGTTGTAAACGAATAACAAATGGTGAAAAAAGTAGGACAAAGAACATTAAAAGCAACACCAACTCATCAAATTGAAGGGAAATTGCAGCCTCAAGCCATTGAGTTAGAACAAGCTGTACTTGGTGCTTTAATGATTGATAATGAATCATTATCAGATGCTATTGACTCCCTAAAAACCGAATATTTCTATGCTCCTAAACATCAAAAACTTTTTGAAGCAATTGTAAACCTATTCAATAATACTCAGCCAGTTGATATTCTTACAGTTTCAGAAGAATTAAAGAGATTAGAAGCCTTTGAAGATATTGGGGGCTTAGCGTACATTTCTGAACTTACAAATAATGTAGCATCAGCCTCTAATACTGAATTTCATGCAAGAATTATTGCAGAAAAATTTATCAAAAGATCTCTTATTAATATCTCTAGAAAAATTAGTACAGATGCCTTTGATGATTCAGTAGATATATTTGATTTACTTAACAATGCTGAGGCAGAACTATTTACAGTAACTGAAGGAACGTTAAGAAAAAGCTATGATAAAATGAGCTCTTTAATTAAAGATGCTCTTGAAAATATTGAAATCCTTAGGAGTAAAGAAGATGGACTAAGTGGAATTCCTTCTGGATTTACAAATCTAGATAGAGTAACTTCAGGGTGGCAAAACTCTGACTTAGTAATTTGTGCAGCTCGTCCTGGTATGGGTAAAACAGCCCTTGCCTTATCAATGGCTAGAAATATTGCTATTGATCATAGTACTCCTATTGGGTTTTTCTCACTTGAAATGTCATCAGAACAATTAGTAAACAGATTGATTGCTAGTGAGGCTGAATTAGGTGCGTCAAAGCTAAGAAAAGGAGATTTAGCAGACCATGAAATGGTGCAATTACATGAAAAAATAAAACAATTATCAGAGGCCCCAATTTTTATTGATGATACTCCTGCATTAACCATTTTTGAACTTAGAGCAAAAGCAAGAAGACTTGTGAAAAATCATGGTGTAAAAATTATTATGATTGACTATTTACAGCTAATGAATGCAGGTGGTAATGCTGGCAATAGAGAACAAGAAATTTCTACTATTTCTCGATCTTTAAAGGGAATTGCTAAAGAATTAAAAATTCCTGTTATTGCTTTATCACAGGTAAACAGAGGTGTTGAAAACAGAACTGGTGTAGGGAGTAAACGGCCTATGTTATCTGACCTTAGGGAATCTGGAGCAATTGAGCAAGATGCCGATATTGTAACTTTTATCTACCGTCCTGAATATTATAAGATTTATGAGTGGGATAATGGAGATGACTCAAGAGGACAAGGAGAACTAATTATTGCAAAACACAGGAATGGATCTCTTAAAAATGTGCGATTGAAATTTATTGATGAATTTGCCAAATTCTCTGATCTTGATTATTTTGATGGTAGCGATTTTAATGATGAAAGAGATAATTCATCTATGATATCAATGTCATCAAGCATGAATCAAGAACATAGAGATGATCCATTCTAAAATCATAAAAAAACTCAGTTTACTTTTGCTTTTTTGCAGTTTTTTGATTTCTGCAAATGCATCTTATATTTTCATTCCTATGGATGAGAGTCAAAGCAATCATTTAAAAGCTTACGGTATTGCTTACTATGCTATTGAGCGAGATGTAAAAGTGGATTGGCTGCTAAACTATCAAGGGGGTAGTTTTATGATTAAATATCATAACACAATTGAAACTGAGTGCAATATTAGAGGAGTATCTTTTAATATTATTGCAGACATTCAATCTACTCAGATTTTACAATCAATTTCTAGTCCATCTGTAAATCAAGATGTTGTTAGACTTGAAAAAGCTCCAAAAATTGCTATATACTCGCCTAAAAGCAAACAGCCCTGGGATGATGCCGTAACCATGGCGCTAACTTATGCTGAGATTCCATATGAAGTAGTCTATGATGAAGAAGTTTTATCAAATTTACTACCACTTTATGATTGGCTACATTTACATCATGAAGATTTTACAGGTCAATACGGAAAATTCTATGTTTCATTTAAGAATGCAACTTGGTATAAAGAGGGCAAAAGAGATTCCGAAGAATTAGCTCAAAAACTAGGATACAATAAAGTCTCAGAAGCAAAACTTGCAGTAGCTAAAAAAATTAAAGAATTTGTATTTGCAGGAGGTTTTTTATTTGCTATGTGCTCAGCAACTGATAGTTATGATATTGCACTTGCAGCTGAAGGAATAGATATTTGTGGACCAATGTTTGATGGAGATGCAATGGATAGTGACATTGATAGCAAATTAGACTTTTCAAAAACATTGGCTTTTAAGGATTTCTCATTAGTGAAAAACCCTAATCACTATGAGTTTTCATCCATTGATGCCACTCAAACAAGGCGTATAAGTGCAAATGTTGATTTCTTTACACTATTTGATTTTTCAGCCAAATGGGATCCGGTCCCTACTATGCTATGTCAAAATCACATGCAAGTAATTGCTGGTTTTATGGGACAAACAACTTCCTTCAGAAGTAAATTTATAAAATCAGATGTGCTAATTATGGGAGAAACAAAAGTAAGTAATGAGGCAAGATACATACATGGGAAACTAGGTAATGGAACATGGACTTTTTATGGTGGACACGATCCTGAAGATTATCAACACAAAGTAGGTGATCCAAAAACAGATTTATCTTTACACCCAAACTCTGCTGGATATCGATTAATTTTAAATAACATCCTGTTCCCTGCCGCAAAGAAAAAGAAGCTAAAAACTTAAATCAAACTGACCCTCTCCCCTTTATACCAAGTTTTATAATTGACATTATACAATTTTTCAATTACGTTACGCTTAATCTTCATCGTAGGAGTTAGTAGTTTGTTTTCTACTGTCCAGTCTTCTTTGACAATCACAAAATTATGAATCTTCTCATGGCTATCCAATTTAGGGTTTACCACTTCTAAAGTTTCAGTTAAGGAAGAAATTAAATCTTCTTTACTTGTATGTTTTCCGCTTTCAGATAAAACAACAATAGCAATTGGCTGAGGCAATTCAGTCCCTACAACACAAACTTGCTCAATATTCTTATTTGCAGAAAGTTTCATCTCAATTGGAGATGGAGCAACATATTTTCCTTTACTAGTTTTAAATAAATCCTTAACGCGACCAGTAATGGTTAAAAACCCATTTGCATCAAGCATACCCTCATCACCAGTATATAACCATCCATCAATTATTGTCTTATTAGTTTCCTCCTCCATCTTGTAATAGCCATCCATCAAAGCATCATGCTTTACCATAATTTCTTGGTCATCTGAAAGTTTTACATCACAAAATGGTAAAGCTTGACCTACTGAGCCAATCTTAATGTTATTTTTAAAACTTACATGAGAATAACAAGTATTCTCTGTCATAGCATAAGCCTCTTGAATATTTATGCCTAAACGCGCAAACCAATTGATAAGCGCAACAGGAGTTGGTGCTGCTCCCGTAAAAATATTACTTGCTTTACTAAGTCCTAATCCTTTTTTAATTTTCTTTTTTATTAAAGAAGAAATTAGTGGAATACTAAGTAAAAAATTCAATTTCTTTTGAGACAATTTTATTAAAATTCCTTCCTGGAACTTTGTCCAAATTCTTGGGACACCTAAAAAAACAGTTGGTGATACTTCTGCTAAATTAGCCGAAAAAGTCTCCAAACTCTCAGCAAAAGATACTTTTCCACCGCTATATAAACTTCCCATTTGTACTAATAATCGTTCTGCAATATGGCATAACGGCAAGTAGGAGAAAAATGATTCTTCTTTTAAAGACAAAATATTTACAGCATTAGTAGTTGCAAATGAAAAATTATAAAACTTGTGCATTACACCTTTCGGGTCTCCTGTTGTTCCTGAAGTATAAATAATAGTTGCTAGTTCTTTTTCTCCTCTTATCACATTCTCAGTAAATGGAGTTATATCTTTTGTTAGTTCATCCCATCTCGGATAATTCTCAGTATAAAATGGGAATGTGATACAATCCATATCAGAAGGAACTCCTGGTTTCATATCAGCATAATTATCTAATTTTCCAACAAATAATAATTTTGCTTCTGAGTGATTTAGAATCTTTCTTAATGTCTCAGAATTCAAATTTGGATATAAAGGGACAGATACATGCCCACTCATCATTATTGCCATATCTGCCATTATCCAGTGGGCACAGTTTTTTGATAAAAGAGCTATCTTACTATCCTTTGGCAAATCCAATGACTGTAAATAAGCTGTCATTTTTCGCACTTCAATTCCAAACTCTTTCCAAGTCCAATTGTGCCAAATACCATTAATTGGTTGAGATAAATAAATTTCATTTGGTTTATATTGCTCCCATTTATAGAGCATTTCAAGAGGAGATAAATAATTCATAATTCCGATTTTTAGATTGTTAAAAATAAGAATTCTTAAGACAATATTCTATGCAAGCATAATAAATTGCTTTTTACTATGCACGCATAGTATTTTTTAGTATTTTAGTGCCAAATTAATAACTATGGAACAAGAGGACACTATTGATTACAACATAAGAAAAACTTGGTATAACATAACAAAGATGTACAACCGTACTGCTACTGAATACATGGCAAGTATGGCGCTTGGAATGATTATCCTCAATATTGATATCATGGAAGGGACTCCTTCTACTCAATTAGGACCCAACATGGGAATGGAAGCAACTTCATTATCTCGATCACTAAACAAACTAGAAGATGCCGGAGTAATTGAGAGAAAAACAGATCCAAATGACAAGCGCAAAGCTGTCATCCATTTAACACCATTGGGCATGGATTGGAGAGAAGTGGCAAAAAAGGTTGTAATAGAGTTTAATGAAACTATACAATCTCATTTTGACCAAAAAGAAATGGCAACCTTCTTTAAAATACTGAAAAAAATCAATAAAATTATAGATGAAACTAAATAGACATATTAATAAAGTAGCAATTGTTGGTTCCGGAATTATGGGGTCAAGAATTGCATGCCATTTTGCAAATATTGGAGTAGAAGTTTTGCTCTTGGATATTATTCCTTCTAATTTAACAGACAATCAAAAAGAAGATAAAAAAATAAGGGATTCTATTGTAAATGAAGCACTAAAAACCACCTTAAAAAGTAAACCCTCTCCTATTTATAGTAAAGAGTTTACAAGTAGAATAATAACTGGAAACATTGAAGATGATCTATATAAAATCTCAGAGGTTGATTGGATTATCGAGGTAGTTGTAGAGCAATTAAACATCAAAAAACAAGTTTTTGAAAAGATAGAAAAATTCAGAAAAGAAGGAACTTTAATTTCTTCAAACACATCTGGAATTAGAATTGAAAGCATGTTAGATGGAAGAAGTAGTGACTTTCAGAGTCACTTTTGCGGAACCCATTTTTTTAACCCTCCAAGATATCTAAAATTATTAGAAATTATTCCAAGCACAAAAACTGATCCGGAAATTGTGCATTTTTTAATGACATATGGAGATAAATTTCTTGGGAAAAACATGGTTCTTTGTAATGACGCTCCAGCATTTATTGCTAACAGAATTGGAGTGGCTAATATTATGTCTCTTTTCCATTTAGTAGAAGAATTAGATTTAACAGTAGAAGAAATTGATTCTTTAAGCGGGCCAATTATTGGTCGTCAAAAATCTGCCACTTTTCGTACTTGTGATTTAGTAGGTTTAGATACACTAATACATGTTGCAAATGGAGTGCATAAAAATTGCCCTAATGATGAAATGAGAAACAATTTTGAATTACCGGATTTTATTACAAAGATGAGTAAAAACAAATGGTTAGGAGATAAAACTAAGCAAGGGTTCTATAAAAAATCAAAGAATGAGAACGGAAAAAGAATTATTGAGGCGCTAAACCTCAGTACTATGAAATACGCTCCAAAACAAAGAGCTAAATTTGCAACCATTGCAGCCGCAAAACAAGAAGGTGATTTATTGAAAAGGTTGAGAATTCTTGTAAAAGGAAAGGATAAAGCAGGAGAGTTTTACCGTAAATCATTCTACTCTACATTCGCCTATGTCTCACACAGAATACCTGAAATAACAGATGATCTTTACAAAATTGACAGAGCACTTTGTGCTGGTTTTGGCTGGGAAATTGGTCCGTTCCAAATGTGGGACGCCTTAGATGTTCAGAAAACATTATCCAGAATGGAAGACGCAGGATATAAAGCAGCTAATTGGGTACATGATATGGTAAAATCAGGAGCTACTTCTTTTTACACTACAGAAAACGGAACTTTAAATTACTACAACATTCCAGCAAAAGCACAAGAAAAAGTTGAGGGAATAGAGAACTTTATTATTTTAGATCACATTCGTTCAAACAATACAATTTGGAGTAACTCAGGATGTAACCTTACGGATATTGGAGATGGGATTGTAAACTTGGAATGGAGAACTAAAATGAATTCTATTGGAGGAGAAGTGTTAGAAGGAATTCAGAGATCCATTGATATTGCAGAAAAAAATCATAAAGGATTAGTAATAGCTAACCAAGGAGTAAATTTTTCTGTAGGAGCAAATATTGCTATGATATTTATGATGGCAATAGAGCAGGAATATGAAGAAATTGATTTTGCAGTAAGAGCATTCCAAAATACAACAGGCAAAATTAGATACTCTTCTGTACCAGTTGTTGTTGCAACACATGGCATGACTTTAGGAGGGGGTTGTGAAATTGCCTTACATGCCGACCATGTACAAGCTGCTGCTGAAACATATATTGGGTTAGTAGAAATGGGCGTTGGTGTTATTCCTGGAGGGGGGGGGACAAAAGAAATGGCAAAAAGAGCCTCTGACGCATACTTTTCTGGAGACATACAACTCCCAACTTTAAAAGAAAGATATCTTAATATAGGTATGGCAAAAGTTGCTACCTCAGCACAAGAAGCAATAGAATTAGATCTATTAGTGAAAAACAGAGATAAAGTAACTGTCGGATTTAACAATCTGATTACTGATGCAAAGGAAGCTGCACTCAACTTAGCTAATCAAGGATACACAAAACCAACTCCTCAAAAAATAAAAGTATTAGGGAAACAAGGAATGGGAATGTTTATAGTAGGCGCACACTCTATGCATGCAGGAGCATATATAACAGAACATGAGAAACTAATGTCAGAGAAATTAGCCTATGCAATCTGTGGTGGAGATTTATCAGCACCAACCCTAGTTTCAGAACAATATTTATTAAATTTAGAAAGAGAAGCTTTCTTATCCCTTTGTGGAGAAAGAAAAACTTTAGAGAGAATTGAACATATGTTAAAAAAAGGAACCCCATTAAGAAATTAAAATTATGAGTACAGCATATATAGTAGCAGGATACCGATCAGCAGTAGGAAAATCAGGGAAAGGAGTTTTTAAATTTACGCGCCCAGATGATTTAGCAGCAGATGTAGTCAAACATTTAGTAGCATCTGTACCTGAATTAGATAAAGAAAGGATTGATGATGTAATTTGCGGAAATGCAACCCCTGAAGCTGAACAAGGACTTAATATTGGACGTATGATCTCCTTAATGGGATTAAATACTATAAAAGTTCCAGGAATGACTGTAAACAGATATTGCTCTTCAGGATTAGAAACTATAGCTATTGCAAATGCAAAAATACAGAGCGGCATGGCAGATTGCATCATCGCTGGAGGTGTGGAATGCATGTCTCCTATCCCATTTGGTGGATGGAGAATCATTCCCAATTATGAGGTTTCAAAAGAAAATGCAGATTGGTATTGGAATATGGGGCTTACTGCAGAAACAGTAGCTAAAAAATGGAATATCAGTAGGGCTGACCAAGATCAATTTGCCTTTAATTCTCATCAAAAAGCACTAAATGCAATTAAAAAAGGATATTTTAAAAGTGGGATTGCACCAATAATGGTAAAGGAAACTTATTTGGATGAAAATGAAAAAAAACAAGAAAGAGAATATGTTGTAGATACGGATGAAGGACCAAGAAAAGAAGGATCAATTGAGGCTCTAGCAAAATTAAGACCTGTATTTACTCAAAAAGGATGTATTACTGCAGGAAACGCCTCACAAACTTCTGATGGAGCAGCATTTGTTTTGTTAATGTCAGAAAAAATAATAAAAGAATTAGATATAAAACCAATTGCGAAACTATTAAGTTATTCAGTAGCTGGAGTAGAACCAAAACACATGGGAATTGGACCTCTAAAAGCCGTGCCAATGGCACTGGAAAAAGCAAAACTAAAACTAGAAGATATTGAACAAATAGAACTAAATGAAGCCTTTGCATCACAATCTTTAGCGGTAATCCGTGAATTAGGATTAAACCAAAAAACAGTAAATGTAAATGGGGGTGCAATTGCATTAGGGCATCCACTTGGATGTACCGGAGGGAAACTAACAGTTCAACTAATAAATGAAATGAAAAGAAGAAATCAAAAATATGGAATGGTTACCATGTGTGTAGGAGCAGGACAAGGTGCAGCTGGAGTATTTGAAATACTATAAAAGCCTTTAATAAAAAACTCAAAATAAACTATAGATAATGAATAAAAAGTACATAGTAGATTTAGCAGAAATTCAGTTAAATGACCTTGAATTAGTAGGAGGAAAAAATGCTTCTTTAGGTGAAATGATTCAAAATTTAAAAAATTTAGGAGTAAATATCCCCGGAGGATTTGCATTAACAGTTGATGCTTATTGGGCATTTATCAATCACAACAAATTAGATAAAAAAATAAGACGTCATATCAAAAAGATGAAAAAAGGCAATTTGGTTTCTTTAAAAAAAACGGGATTAGAAATCAGGCAATTAATAAGAAACGGAAAATGGCCAAGACAAGTAAAAGAAGAAATACGAGAAAGCTATACTTTGCTTTCCCAAAAATACGGCACAGATATTACGGATGTAGCTGTACGTTCCTCCGCAACTGCAGAAGATTTACCAGACGCATCATTTGCGGGACAACAAGAAACTTACTTAAATGTTAGAGGTCCTGAAGAAATATTAACTGCTGTAAGAAATTGTTTTGCATCACTCTTTACAGATAGAGCCATCTCTTATCGAAACAATTTTGGGTTTGATCATTTTGATGTAGGACTTTCTGTTTGTATCCAGAAAATGGTGCGTTCAGATTTAGCTTCTTCTGGAGTTGCCTTTTCATTAGACACAGAAAGTGGCTTTAAAGATATCGTATTAATTAATGGCTCTTATGGCTTAGGAGAAAGTGTAGTTCAGGGAACTGTTTCTCCAGATGAATTTTTAATCTTTAAACCCACTCTAAAAGACGGATTTGACTCGATTATTGAGAAGAAAATGGGAAAGAAAGAAAATAAAATGATTTATTCTACTGACCCAGGGCAATTGGTAAAAACTGTTCATGTTGGAAATACACAACAGGATAAATTTTGTATTACCGATAGGCAAGCTTTAAAGTTGGCAAAATGGGTATGTATTATTGAAGATTACTATTCAAAACTAAAAGGAAATTGGTGTCCAATGGATACGGAATGGGCTATAGATGGGCTCTCTGGAGAGTTGTTTATTGTTCAAGCCAGACCAGAAACAATTCATTCCAAAAAGAAAGACAATGATTTAGTAGAGTATAAAATTGATAACTCAGAAAAGGCAGTAGTTCGACTAACAGGAATTGCAGTGGGAGACAAAATAGGACAAGGGAAAATACAAAAAATGTACTCGCTAGATGGTAGAGATGGAACATTTGATGGGTTAGACTTTAAAGAGGGTGATATTTTAGTAACAGAAATGACAGATCCAGACTGGGAACCAATCATGAAAAAAGCATCTGCCATTATTACTAATAAAGGCGGAAGGACTTGTCATGCGGCAATTGTAGCTCGTGAAATGGGAGTTCCTGCAATTGTAGGAACAGACAATGGGACAGAAGTTCTTTTTAATGGGGAAGAAATAACTGTAAGTTGTGCAGAAGGAGATCAAGGAAAAGTGTATGAAGGAATCATTCCTTTTAAATTGAAGAAAACAAAATTGAATAACCTTCCTAAAACAAAAACTCCAATTATGCTAAATGTAGCTTCTCCTGATTTGGCTTTTAAATTCGCGCAAATTCCTAATTCAGGAGTAGGATTAGCTAGAGAAGAATTTATCATAAATAATTACATACAAGCACACCCTTTAGCACTTTTAAAACATAAAAGATTAAAAGATAAAGAGCTTTCAGAAAAAATCAGAGTACTTACAAGGGGATTTAAAAATGAGGAAACTTTCTTTATAAAGCGTCTCTCTTATGGAGTAGCAAAAATTGCTTCAGCTTTTTATCCAAAACAAACTATTGTAAGAATGTCAGATTTTAAATCGAATGAATATTACAACTTATTAGGAGGTAATTATTTTGAGCCAACTGAGGAGAACCCAATGATTGGGTGGAGAGGAGCTAGTCGTTATTATTCTGAACAATATGAAGTTGCTTTTGGGATGGAATGTAAAGCCATAAAAAGAGTGAGAGAGAAAATGGGATTAAATAATGTTACTATTATGATTCCATTTTGCAGAACAGTACAAGAGTTAAAAAAAGTATATAAAGTAATGAAAAAACATGGATTAGAAAGAGGCAAAGATGGGCTGCAAGTTTATTTGATGGCGGAACTACCTTCTAACATCTTAATGGCAGAAGAATTTTCCCAGCACATTGATGGTTTCTCAATTGGTTCAAATGATTTAACTCAACTTACTTTAGGATTAGATAGGGATTCATCTTTAGTAGCTCATATTTATGACGAAAGAAATCCAGCGGTAAAACGATCTATTTCTACCCTTATAAAGGCAGCTAAAAAAACAAAAACAAAAGTAGGAATTTGTGGACAAGGGCCTTCAGACTACCCTGATTTCGCACAGTTTTTAGTAGAAGAAGGAATTAATAGTATTTCGGTAACTCCTGATTCTATGTTAAAAACAATAAAAGCAATACATAAAATAGAAAACAAATAAAATTATGATAAAAGGAGGTGAATTTTTAATTATCGATCAAGAAGCAAAAAATATTTTTATCCCAGAAGATTTTTTAGAGGAGCAGCTAATGATGGCTTCTGCAACAAAAGAGTTTGTAGAAAAAGAGTTAGATCCACATAGAGAAAAATTTGAAAAAAAGGACTACAAATTAACTGAGGAGTGTATGAAAAAAGCAGGCGAGTTAGGCCTTTTAGGAATTAGCGTTCCAGAAGAATATGGTGGAATGGGCATGCCATTCAATACTTCTGTACTTATTTGCGATAAAATTTCTGGAGCTAATGGATCTTTCTCCACTGCATTTGGAGCACATACTGGAATCGGCACTTTACCAATTCTACTATATGGAAATCAGAATCAAAAAGAAAAATATTTATCAAAACTTGCAAGTGGAGAGTGGATGGGATGTTATTGTTTAACAGAACCTGGAGCAGGTTCAGATGCAAACTCAGGGAAAACAAAAGCCGTACTTACCGAGGATGGAGAAAACTATCTTATTACAGGGCAAAAAATGTGGATTTCAAATGCAGGATTTGCAGATATATTTATCGTATTTGCTAGAATTGAAGATGATAAAAATATTACGGGATTCATCCTAGACAAAACAATGGAAGGTATTACTATGGGAGAAGAAGAACATAAATTAGGATTAAATTCCTCTTCTACTCGTCAAGTTTTCTTTAATGAGGTAAAAGTTCCTATTGAAAGTTTACTAGGAGGCAGAGGAAATGGATTTAAAATTGCTATGAACGCACTTAATGTTGGGAGAATTAAGCTTTCAGCAGCAATATTAGATGCTTGCAGAAGAGTAATTGGACTTTCAACAAGTTATTCCAATGAACGTATTCAATTTGGAATACCTATTGCAAAATTTGGAGCAATAAAGCACAAGCTTGCTGATATGGCTGTAAGAACTTACGCAATTGAATCAGCCACTTATCGTGCTGGAAATGATATTGAACAGAATATATTACGATTGCAATCTGAAGGAATAGATCAACAAGAGGCCTACCTTAAAGGAATTGAGGAATATGCCATTGAGTGTTCTATTACAAAAGTACTAGGTTCAGAAACAATACAATTCTGCTCAGATGAAGGGATTCAGATTTATGGAGGGATGGGATATTCAGCAGATACACCTATGGAAGCAGCGTACAGAGATGCTAGAATTGCTCGTATTTATGAAGGCACCAATGAAATCAATCGTATGTTATTAGTGGGGATGATTTTAAAAAAAGCGATGAAAGGGGAATTAGATATAATGACTCCCGCCATGAAAGTAGCTTCTGATTTAATGAGCATCCCTTCTTTTGAAAAGCCAGATGAAAGTATACTGTTTGCAGTAGAAAAAGAGCATCTCAAAAAACTAAAAAAAGCAATCTTGATGACTGCAGGAAAAGCAGCACAACATTACACAATGGATATAGAAAAAGAGCAAGAATTATTAATGAATTTAGCAGATATGGTAATAGATGTATATGCAGCTGAATCTGCTATTTTAAGAGCTGAAAAATTAGCTCTTAAAAATGGGGAAAAACAAACTATATCACAAATTACAATGAGTAAATTATTCTTATATCAAGCAATTAAAAACTGTAATCAATCAGGAGAAGAAGTAATCCTATCTTTTGCAGAAGGAGATGAACAAAGAATATTATTAATGGGCTTGAAACGCTTTACAAAAGGATACACCATAAATCCTAAAAAATTAAGGAGAGAAATAGCCGATAAATTAATTGAAGAGAATCAATATTGCTTTTAGTATCTTCACCAAATGAATTTTACAATATTTAAATTCGGAAACGAATTACAAGAAGGGCTTGATATGATGGGATTTGCTAAAGCAACCCCAATACAAGAACAAGCAATACCAATTATACAACAAGAAAAAGATTTAATAGCCTGTGCACAAACAGGAACAGGAAAAACGGCTGCTTTTGTATTGCCTATCCTAGATAAACTAACAAAAGTAACTCCTAACAACAAAGTAAAAGCAATTATTATTGCTCCAACTAGAGAACTGGCTAAACAAATTGACATGCAAATTGAAGGGTTTGCGTACTTTACAAATTCATCATCCTATCCAATATATGGAGGGGGAACTGGAGTAGAATTTGATAACCAAAAACAAGCCCTTAAAAAAGGAGCGGACATAATTATTTGCACACCCGGAAGGCTACTTGCTCATTTAGATTTTGATTATTTTGACACTTCAGAAGTAGAACATTTAATCTTGGATGAAGCAGACAGAATGCTTGATATGGGTTTTTATGATGATATTATGACTATAGCTAAACAGTTGCCTGCAAAAAGACAAACACTTTTATTTTCAGCAACTATGCCAACAAAAATTAGAGAGTTAGCAAACAAGTTATTAAAAAATCCTTCAAGTATCAGTTTAGCAATTTCTAAACCTGCAGCTGGAATTACCCAATCCGCATATATGTGCCATGACAGCCAAAAAGTAAACTTGGTAAGAGAAATATTAAAAGCAAAAGGAAAAGATTTGAGTCATGTATTGATTTTTGCATCAAGTATAAAGAGTGTAAGGAAAATTAAAAAAACTCTTAATAAGGCTGGAATGAGAGCCTCTGAAATGCACTCAGGGCTAGAACAAGAACAAAGAGAGGAAACAATTAGAGAATTTAAAAGTAAAAAAATTCGAATATTAGTAGCTACCGATATTTTATCTAGAGGAATTGACATCAAAGGAATTGAACTTGTGATAAACTATGAGGTCCCTCATGATGCAGAAGATTATGTACATAGAATTGGAAGAACAGCAAGAGCAGATAGAACGGGA
>JAYZYW010000005.1:0-5014 GCA_036139835.1 Bacteroidota bacterium | reverse complement strand
CTTGTTATTAGGAGTTTCTGTGAAAGAAACATCATCTAACATCCATGCATAATCCCACTCTCCTTCATAATGGAAACGAAAATAAACCACTGGTTGATTTCCAGCTGTTGCAGAAACATTTACTGAAACGAACTCAGGGTTTGCTGACTGATCAGTAACACCTAAATCAGCATGAACTTCATATCTATCCCAAGTTCCTACTCCTACTTCAAACATCCCGATGGAATCGGTACTCACTTCTACAAATACAGAATCGTGAAATTTTCTGTGGTAAGATTCAAAATTGATATTTACATATGCATAGTTTGAACAATCTACTGGGTAATTGTATACCAAAAGCGCATTCTGATTGGTATAAGCGGTATTCAAAAAATCAGAATCGTATAATGCAAATCCGTTTGAAGCTGAAGTAGATGCAATTGCCCCCATTGGCTGAGAATATGATCCTTGAGGACCATTAGTAGTGATAATCCAATTCTGTGATCCACCCCAATCCCAATCAATCAAAGTCCAATTAGAAGGGTTAGAAAAATCATCTGTAAAAAATGGTGGAGCCTTACTTAATGATTGTGCGGTAATTTGTGACTGATAATAAAATTTATTAAGATTATTAATCTTCACATTGTTTTTTTCGTTTTCTATTTGTGCAAAAACACTAGTGGTAAGGATGACTACACAAATACTTAGGTAAATTTTTTTCATTTTATCTGTTTTAGGAGTTATAAAATTTAGAGTGCAAATATAATACTATATCTTGTTCTTTTTCAATGAATAGAAAAAAATCTTATGTCTTCAAAATCTATTGTTTTAACTTTTTAATTTTTATTCCAAAATACCCATAAGCAATAGTCATTAAAGGAGAAATGATATTAAAAAAACAAAAAGGTAAGTAAGCAAAAGTAGCCACACCTAAAACTGCTGATTGTGTTGCCCCACAAGTATTCCAAGGCACCAAAACTGATGTTACCGTTCCGCTATCTTCAAGTGTTCTACTTAGGTTCTCTGGAGCTAATCCTTTTTCTTTGTAAGTATCGGCAAACATACGGCCAGGAACAACTATGCTTAAATATTGGTCAGATGCAGTAATATTGAAAAACACGCAAGTTCCTACAGTTGTTGCAATCAAACTTCCAGTACTTTCGGCATATTGAATAATTGGTTCGGCAACTCTTCTAAGAAGTCCTGCAGCTTCCATTGCTCCACTAAAAACCATTGCACAAATAATCAGCCAAATAGTGTTAAGCATACCAGCCATACCACTAGTAGAAAGTAGATTGTTTATCATTTCATTATCAGTAGTAATTGCAATATCACTTCCCATAGCATTGATAACTGCCATATACGCTGAACTAAAATTTAGTGTTTCGGCATTTGTGATTGACATAACTACTTCTGGCTGAAAAATCACTGCAAATATTCCTCCTAAGATTGTTCCTGCTAAAAGTGCTGGAATTGCAGGTGTTTTCTTGATGATGAGCGCTATAACTAAAACAGGAACTAAAAATAGCCAACCGCTTATATTAAAGGAATTTGAAATTGCTGAAAGAAGTACATTAATGTCTTGAGCTTCAGAAGTTGTATAAGAAAATCCAATAACTAAAAAAATGATAAGTGTTATTGTAAAGGATGGAATTGTAGTGTACATCATATATCTGATGTGGGTGAATAAATCAGTTCCCGCCATTGCTGGAGCTAGGTTAGTTGTATCAGATAATGGAGACATTTTATCTCCAAAATAAGCTCCAGATATTATAGCTCCACCAGTTAACCCTACTGGCAAACCAAGTGCTTGTCCTATTCCTAAAAGTGCAATCCCAATTGTAGCAATGGTACTCCATGAACTTCCTGTTGCTAATGAAACAATTGCTGTAATTATAGCAGTTGCAAATAAGAATATTTTTGGATTTAGGATTTGTAACCCATAATAAATCATTGCAGGAATAATTCCACTAAGTAGCCAAGTACCAGCTAGAGAACCAATTAATAATAAGATAATTAATGCTGGGGTAGTGCTTGATATACTTTTACTTGCACCATTAAGTATTGTTTTCCAGCTTGACCCATATTTTACCCCAACAAATGAAGCTGTTGCTGCTGCAAAAAGTAATGCTAATTGGTTTGCGCCTCCAAGTGAGTTGTCTCCATACAAAAATACATTGTAAGCAAGTAATACTATTAAAACTATAATTGGAAGTAGTGCAAAAAAGTAAGGTGTTTTTTTATCAGTCATCTTGTAAAATTAAGATGGTAAAGATAAGAAAATAGAGAGCAGATTCTAAATTAGAAGATTGAAGTTAGGTTTTGATGAATTAAGATTTTTTTTCTTCATCATAATAGCCATAACCTCCCCCCCCATAACCATAGCCGTAGCCGTAGCCGTAACCATAGCCGTAACCATAGCCGCCGTAACCATATAAGGATTGACTATGCTCAAAATCATTAATGATGATATTCAAATTTTTAATATGGTCCTGTTTAAATAAATTATTAACAGAACCTAGCATATTACGTCTAGTATAATTATGCCTTACAACATATAAATTAATATCAGCATATCTCATTAAAATTACGCCATCTGTAACAAGCCCGACTGGTGGCGTATCAATAATTATATAGTCATACGTTTTATTAAGTTCTTCAATTAATTCCTGCATACTTTGACTATCCAATAACTCAGCAGGATTAGGGGGTGTTGGGCCTGATCCTATTACATCTAAACTTTCTATTTTAGTTTTTTCAATTATTTCCTCTAAAGATGATTTGTTAATTAAATAACTACTTAAACCTTTTGTTTCATTAATATTAAAATCTTTATGTAATTTTGGTTTTCTTAAATCCCCGCCAATTAAAATTGTTTTATGGCCTGATGATGCAAATATTCCAGCAAGATTTATAGCTGTAAATGTTTTCCCTTCACCTCCAATTGTGGAAGTGACAGTAATTATTTTATTGTCTTTATGGGCTGATAAATATTGAATATTTGTTCTTAATGTCCGGAATGATTCAGCAATAATAGATTTTGAGGCAATAGCAACAACCAAACTTTTTTCTTTTTCACTATGACCAATAAGGCCTAAAATCGGGATATTAGTACAATCTTGTAAATCTGATTTACTAGAGATAGTATCACTAAAGAACTCTTTCATTGAGATATATGCAATTGGAGAAATTAGTCCAAAGAATAAAGCAAAAAACGAAGCCATCCATTTGTTTGGTTTTATTGGTTTATCACCATCTCGTCTGGCAGGATCAATGACTTTATGATCCGATTCTGTTCCAGCTTTTGCAAGTGAAGCTTCATATCTTTTTTGTTGAAGATAAATTGAAGTTTGCTCATTATATTCATGTTTTCTTTTAAGAATTAAATAGCTTTTTTCTAATTTAGGCAATTTGTATATTTTATTGTTAAAAGAATTTATTCTAACTTTTAAATCTTTCTCATAAATTAACGCAGAAGAAATAAGATTACGAACATTCTCAATAATAGTATTTTTTGTATGTTCTAGTTGAGAAAGAACGGCTTTATAAGCAGGATTCTTTTCAGTAGTAGTTAACTGTAATTCGTCTTTTTTGGAATCTAATTGTAATAATTGATGAATTAAGCCATTTAACTCTGGGTTACTTATCCCCATTAATGTTGGAGACACTATGGAATGTGCATCACTATCATCTTTTAAATAAGACAATAAGGATTGATAATATTTAATATTTACGGATTGCTCTGATAATGTATTATCTAATTTTTGTTTTTGGAAGTAGGTTCCAAAATCTTTATTAACTATATCAAGATTTGGATTTTGTTTTCTAAAAACTTCTAGTTGATTTTCAATAAGTGTTAAGGAATCTTTTATTACAGCAAGTTGCCCATCAATAAAGTGAATGGTATTAATGGCCATTAAATTCTTCTCATTCAAACTATTTCTTATATAAATGTCTGTTAATTTATTAAGGATTTCTATACTTTTTTTAGGCGTTTTTCCTTTAATGCTTAGCCTTAAAATAGAGGTTTCTTTATTTATAGGATTTATGGTTATTTCTCTAATTAACTTTTGTGTAAACACATTCGTTTGGTGCAGTTTAAATGAAAATGCTTTTTCATTTTCAATGATATTATCTAAATTAAAAAATGGCGTTTTTTTAATTGTGAAAGAGAAAAAACTATTTGAAACTTTTTCATCAAACTCAAATGTTTTATCAATATCAATATTAGCTAATACTGTTTTGTCAAACTTCTCAGTTTTCAAATTACAAGGGAAATGATCTTTAGTACTTACCGAGAGCTGAAATTGATTTTCATTAATTATTTCTAATCCATATTCAACACCTGTTAATTGAACATGTGAAGAATCAACAATAACTTTAAAAGGAGCATCCTTAAAAAGTTCATTAGTTTGAAAGAAACCGTGTTGGAAATAAGATAATCCTAAACCTAATTCTTTAATTACTTTTTCAGTATTACTGTAAGAATTTAAAATTATAATTTCGTTCTTTAAATTCTTCTTTCCACTAAAAAGTTCTAGTCCTTCAAGTAAGTTCTCAGCGCCTAATTGAGTATTACTATCATCTCTGATTAAAAGTGTAGAAGAAACGCTATATTCAGGAACAGTATATCGGTTATTGAGAAATGCTAAAAAGCCAAAAAATAAAAAAGAAAGTAAAAAATAATACCAATAACGAAAATACTTAAATAGTACCGCTTTCATATCAATAGTTTCTTCCTGTTTTTGCACTTTATTGTGAAATTCAGTCATTTTATTCTGTGATTCTTAGAAATACATTTACCATAAGAGCTAAAGTTGTAAGTGCTGATAATACAATTTGAGATTGGGCTTTTCTAAAAGTTCGATATTTAAGTGGTTCAACATAAATCATATCATCATTTCTAAGGTAATAAAAATCGGATAAAAGCAATTGCTGATCGGTCAAATCAATTGCATAAATATTTTTCTTATTGTTATGTGTTCTTACTATTTTTAATTTTTGTCTATTGGCATAATCGGACAAATCTCCTGCC
>JAYZYW010000004.1:0-17590 GCA_036139835.1 Bacteroidota bacterium | reverse complement strand
AGTAATACTAATCATATTTTAAAATATGGAGTGAGCTATTATGCAGATAGATATACCGAAAGTTTTTCTGGAGAACATATTAATGCTCCTTTTTCTGATAAAGTAAGGGTAGATTTGATGAGTGGTATTTTTTCAGAATATGCTTTAAAACTGGGGGGGAATTTTAATTTGGTGGCTGGAATAAGAGCTGATTATTATAATAATACGGAGGAGATAAATTACCTCCCAAGGATAAATATGAAGTATAATCCTTCGGACAATACAGCTATACGTTTTTCAGCAGGACGTGCATTTAGGATAGCTAATGTATTTGTTGAAAACGCTTCCTTTTTAGCATCAACTAGAAAAATTACATTGGAGAATTTAAATCCAGAGATCGCTTGGAATTATGGAACAAATATTACCTATTGTTTTAGGTTTTTAGGTCGTGAAGGTACTATAAATGCAGATGCGTACCGAACAGTTTTTGAGAATCAAGTAGTTGTAGATATTGAAAATCCAGGAGAGCTTTCTTTTTATAATCTGAATGGAGAGTCTATTGCAAATTCTATGCAAATTGATTTAGGATATGAATTGTTTAAGCGTTTTGATGTGAAGATGGCATATAAAAGAAATAATGTTACAACAACTTTTGAAGGGGTTGAGAAAGCTATTCCACTAATACCTAAAGATAGGGCACTTTTCAACATATCTTATGCTACTAATTTTGAAAAATGGACATTTGATGTTACTGCAAATTATATCGGAAAAAGAAGAATCCCTGAGCATGATTTGCTAGAAAAATATTGGGCAGAGTCTTTTTATCTTTATAATGCACAAATAACTAAGAGGTTTAGATATTTTGATGTGTATTTAGGTGGAGAGAATATGTTAGATTATAAACAAAATACACCTATATTAGGCGCTAATAACCCAAATTCTCCTATCTTTGATGCGTCTTTAATACATGCTCCAATAAATGGACGTATGATATATATTGGATTTAGATATAAAATAAAATAGAAATGAAAAAATTAATGATAATACTTTTTAGTGTTCTTACAGTTAATGCTTGGGCACAGAAAGAAACAGTAGAGATTCTAACATCGGCATCTTGTTTTGAGGGGCCGTGTTGTAAAGAGAGAATAGAAGAAGAGATGCAATTTACAAGAGGAGTAATAGCAGTTGATTTTGATATTAAGAGTCAAGTACTTACAGTAACATTTAAAACAAAGAAAACAAATGCTGATAAGCTAAGAAAAGCAATTTCCTTAATTGGATATAATGCTGATGATGTTAAAGCAAATAAGAAAGCACATAACCAGTTGCCTTCATGTTGTCAGCATCTTGATTTTAAAGAAGAAGAGTAACAAATAATAAATTAATTAACTATGAGAAAATTAACGCTTTTTATTTCCCTTTCCTTTATAAGTATAAGTATTATTTTTGCACAAGCAACTGATTTCACTACAGATGATTGTAATGAAATCACTCATAATCTGTTTGACTCACTTGATGCAGGAAATGTAATTGTTATTGCATGGGTTATGCCTTGTGGCCCTTGTGCTACAGATGCGCTCCCTGCTTATGCTGCTGTAGAATTTTTTGCAACAAGCCACCCAGGAAGAGTGCATTTTTATATGGCAGATGATTATGCAAACACTACATGTTTATCCTTAATGTCTTGGGGAAATACTAATAATATGCCAAATTCCACATTTTTTTCGTCATCTGATGTAAATATGAATGGTTACGGTACAGCAGGTATGCCAAAAGTAGTAGTTTTAGGAGGAAGTGATCATACAATTTTCTTTAATCAAAATGATTCTCATATCAATTTTAATGGAGTACAATCTGCAATAAGTGATGCTTTAGCAGCTCCCTTAGCAATAACTGAACAGCAAAATAGTAAACTTGAGTTAAATTCTTTTCCAAACCCAGCTCAAAACGGACTGCTAAATGTGTCCTGTAAAATTGACAAAATTGAAAATATTAATTTTGAAATAATAAATATCTTAGGGAAAACAGTATTTACTTTCAATGATCATACAGTAAAAACTATTGGACAATACAATAATACATTTGATATAAGTGTATTAACTAAAGGTATTTATTTTTTAAAACTTTCAACACTGTCCTATAATGAAACATTAAGCTTTGTAATTGCTAAATAGTTTAGAGTTATGCGTTTTGTAATAATAAGTTGTTTTATACTTATATTGAATACTTCTGTATTCTCACAAGGGTGTTGCTCAGGGGGGGCTGGAAGCCCTATAGCAGGAGGTGCCGCAACTGGTGTTTTGCAAGAATATCAAATGGAGATTTCTGTAAATTATCAATACAACAAGTCTAATAGATTTTTTACTGAGAATCGCGATACTACGTTATTATTTAATAATCTAAGTAGTGACTATTTGTTTTTTAGAGTCGATTATGGTTTAAGTGAAAAATTAACCTTATCTGTTGCAAGTGGTTATTTTTTAGATAAATCAAAAATTGGGAAAAATAACGCCGATACTATTTCTGCTAATGGAATAGGAGACCTAATTGTTTTTCCTAGATATAGTCTTTATAATAAGAGTGCTAATTTTAAACATACTGAGATTGCTTTAGGAGTAGGCTTTAAAATGCCTTTAGGTTCTCATAATGATTCTACATTAACTTTTTCAGCTTATGGTATAAATCTTTATCAGATGAACCCCCCTATGTTACAAGTAACAAATGGATCTCAAGATTTTATGTTTCATTCCTTCTTTTTCAGAGAGTATCAGAAAAGTAAATTACGGTTTTTTATTAGTTCATTATATGTTAAGAAAGGATTTAATTCATTGGGTGTAAAATATGGGGATTATACTAGTGTTAGTTTTTTTGCATCTAAACCCTTCTTTTATAGATGGGGAATAACTACTCAAATAAAAGCTGAGAGGATTGGCCAAATAAAAGCAGCTAATAATATTGAAGAATGGCATCTTACAGATTATCAGATTGCTCCTGAATCTACAGGTAGTAAGAAATGGTTCTTCATTCCACAACTTAGTTATTCTCAAAACAGCTTAACTGTATTTGCAACATCTGAGATTCCATTATATCAATATCTTAATGGAACACAGGTAGGCTCACAATATCAATTCACAGTTGGGGTTAATTATCGTTTTCTTACCAAAGAATATGAAGATCAGCTATTAAGACTACGTGACTAATTAATTTATTTCATCAATTTTTTAAGGATCTCAATTGCTGATTCAGCGATAACACTACCTGGTCCAAAAATATTACTTACACCAGATTTATAAAGAAAGCTGTGATCCTGTTCAGGAATAACACCGCCAGCAATAATAATAATATCATTTCTGCCAAGCTTTTTAAGGGCAGCAATTACTTGTGGTATTAAGGTTTTATGGCTTGCAGCTAACGAAGAAACTCCTAGTATATGGACATCATTTTCCATAGCTTGTTTAGCAACTTCTTCTGGAGTTTGAAATAAGAGGCCTACATCAACATCAAATCCTAAATCAGCAAATGAAGTGGCAATAATTTTTGCTCCCCTATCGTGTCCATCTTGCCCCATTTTAGCAATCATTATTCTTGGTCTCCTGCCTTTTTTCTTGGCAAATTTATCTGATAATGCTAATGCTTTTTTAAATGTATCGTTATTTTGTATTTCCATTTTGTATACTCCTGAAATTGTTCGGTTTGTTGCAGTAAACCTACCAAATTCTTTTTCTAATGAGTAAGAAATTTCACCTAAAGTTGCCCTTTCTTTTGCTGCATTTATGGCTAATGCTAATAGATTTCCATTCCCTGATTTACAGGAAGCTTCTAATGCAGATAATGATTGTTTAACTTTTTCTGAATCTCTACTTTTTTTAATTTTCTTTAATCTATTAATCTGTGATCTTCGAACAGTAGTGTTGTCAACTTTTAATATTTCTAATATCTGTTTTCCTTCTTTTACTTGATTTGAGTTTACACCAACAATTATGTCTTTTCCACTATCAATTCTTGCTTGTTTTTGAGCTGAAGCTTGTTCAATTTTCATTTTGGGTATTCCTGTTTCAATAGCTTTTGCCATACCTCCTAACTTTTCTATTTCTTTAATATGTTTCCATGCTTTTTTTGCAATATCGCTCGTTAGTTTTTCTAAATAATAAGAGCCACCCCAAGGATCAACTGTATTGCAAATATTGACTTCATTTTGTAAGTATATTTGAGTATCTCGTGCAATTTTAGCAGAAAAATTAGTAGGCAATGCTATAGCTTCATCAAGTGCGTTTGTATGTAGACTTTGTGTGCCTCCCATTACTGCAGCCATTGCTTCAACACAAGTTCTGGTAATATTATTAAACGGATCTTGCTCAGTTAAACTCCACCCACTTGTTTGGCAGTGGGCTCTTAAGGCCATCGATTTCTGATTTTTAGGATTGAATTTCTTAATTATTTTTGCCCATAATATTCGTGCTGCACGCATTTTTGCAATTTCCATAAAATAATTCATTCCAATTCCCCAAAAGAATGAAACTCTGGGAGCAAATTCATCAATATCTAATCCAGAAGCAACACCAGTTTTTATATACTCTAATCCATCTGCCAAAGTGTAGGCAAGTTCTATGTCAGCTGTTGCTCCAGCTTCTTGCATATGATAGCCTGAAATTGAAATACTATTATATTTAGGCATTTTTTTAGCTGTATATTTAAAAATATCTGAAATAATTTTCATAGAATTTTTGGGCGGATAGATATAAGTATTACGAACCATAAATTCTTTTAAAATATCATTTTGTATAGTCCCAGACAGTTTATCTAAACTTATACCTTGTTCTTGAGCTGCTACTATATAAAAAGCTAATATTGGAAGTACAGCTCCATTCATTGTCATTGAAACAGACATTTTGTCAAGAGGAATCTTGTCAAATAAAATTTTCATATCTTCGACAGAGTCAATAGCAACACCAGCCATTCCCACGTCACCAACTACTCTTTCATGATCTGAATCATAACCTCTGTGAGTTGCTAAATCAAAAGCAATTGATAGGCCTTTTTGTCCTCCTGCAAGGTTTTTTCTGTAAAATTGATTTGATGCTTCAGCTGTTGAAAAGCCAGCATACTGCCTTATTGTCCATGGGCGCATTACATACATAGTAGCATATGGACCTCTTAAATAAGGAGTAATTCCAGCAACAAAGTTTAAGTGTTCAGAATTTAATAGATCATTTTTAAAGTAGTGTTTATGTATTTCAATTTTTTCAGGGCTAAGCCATTTTTTTTGCTTCTCTATTTTTGTATTTCCAGATGGTTTAATATTTAAATCTGCTAAAAGTTCATTTACCAAGTAATCAACATAATAGGCCCCCTTAGTAGGGTCGATAACTTTGTCAAAATAACTCTCTTTTCTCAGTATTGTTTGCTGATTTCTGGCAATTCTCTCAGAGAATTTTGTAGGATTTTCAAAACTTTGATTGTAAGAATTTACCATAATTGCATTAGCCCCACCAAATATAGCAGACATGCATTCAGTTGTTGTTCTGAGGATATTATTATAAGGAGAGCCTTCTTCTTTGTTTTGTAGTATTGTATTAGCAAAAATAAATGGAGTGACACCTTTTTTGCTTTCCCATAAAATTCTAAAAGCTTTTAATTTTGCAATTTCTATAAAAAAGTTACTTCCAATATTAAAATAGAATTGGCTGCAATTTTTTTCGTTTTTAGCTTGATTGTATGCAGAAAGAATCTGATCTTTTGCTGTTTTCCCTTTTGCGAATATGGTATCTAAAAAATTCGTAATTCTAACTTTCTCTGTTCCATGAAAGGCTCCTTGTATTTCTTTTCCAAGAGTATATTCTTTCCAAATTTCAGGAAAAGAAGGTTTGTATTTTGTAAAATCAATTCTAATATGTTCAATTTTGATATCTTTTAGTAAAACACCTAAGTTGTTTGGATTAGAGAAACATAATCCGCTAATATCATTTTTAATAGCTAATAACGCTCTTTCATTAGCTGTTGCAGCATTAGTTGCGTCAATTAATTGATAGCTTTCCCAAGTTGATGGAAAATTACTATTATATGTTTTGAAATTATCATCAGCATGATAAATTGGATCTATTATTATTTCTTCAATTGTTGAGATTAATTTTTCAGTATTGCCTTTTAAATCAATATTTATTTTTTTTAGCCATTTATTTTTCGAAACAGGATCAAAAGCAGTAAATAATTTATTCATCTTTCTTTGATCTTATGATAAAAACATCTTCATTGTCTTTCTTCATTAGAAACTTTTCTCTTGCAAACCTTTCTTGTTCTTCCTTAGTATTTTGTAAGTGATATAGTTCAGTACTATCCTTCTCTATTTCAGATAGGTAGTATGTTTTTTGATTCTCAAGATCTTTTACATTTTTTTGTAATTGATATTGTTTTATAAGGTTGTAATCATCAATAAAAATAATCCAAAATCCGAAAAAAATTAATGTTATAAGATACTTATTCTTAAAGGGTCTTGGAATATTATTTGTAAAGTTTTTGACCTTATTCATTTGGCAAAGATATATAAAAAAGAGCCTTAGCTGAAGCTTGAGCTTGTTGTACAGCCAAATTACCCTATCAAGAAAATAGCTGGTTTTTTGTGAAGATTAATCTTTGTTTGCTTCCATTCAGCAATTGTTTTTGTTTTGATGTTTTCTGCAGGCAGTGTAATGTCACTTGCTATACATAGTTTTGTATTATTGCTACACGTTTTTAATAGTGCCTCAATTAATTGATTATTTCTGTATGGTGTTTCTATAAAGATCTGAGTTGTTCCTGTTTTTTTTACTACTCCTTCTAATTGACGTATGGTTTTTATTTTGTCGGATTTATTAATAGGTAAGTAACCAGTAAAAGTAAAATTCTGCCCATTTAATCCAGACGCCATTAGTGCTAATAATATTGATGAAGGGCCAACAAAAGGTACTACATCAATTTGAAAATTGTGAGCATATGCTACAATTTTTGAGCCAGGATCAGCAACACATGGTAAGCCGGCTTCAGATAATAGGCCTACATCTTGACCTAATAAAATATGGGGCAAGAAATCTTGCTCTAGATTTAAAGTGTCATGCTTTCCATAAGAATAAAAAGTTGTGGTATCTAGATTTTTTTCTCTGTCAAGTTGTTTAATGTGCCTTCTGGCTGTTCTTAAATTTTCCACAATAAAAACATCAATTTCTTGTATTGTCTTTAAAATAGGAGGTGGCAGTGTAGATTCTTGTGTGCCTTTTCCTAAAATAGTAGGAATTAGATATAATTTACCTTTACCCAATTTGATCTACGATTTTATCACACGCTTTATTTAGCATGTCATAAACTTTTTGAAACCCAGCATCTCCTCCATAGTAGGGGTCAGGTACAGATTCGCAAAGGCCTGGATTTATTTCATTTAAGATCATGCGAACTTTTTCTCGTTCTTTTTGATTGTCGGCAAGTGCTATTAAATGTCCGTAATTATTAGTGTCCATAGCGTAGATAACATCAAATTCCTCAAAATCGGCCCCACTAATTTGTCTTGCTCTTTGATTTCTTAAATTAATATTGTAGTTATCTGCTATTTCTATTGATCTGCTGTCAGGAAGGGCTCCAATATGATAGCCTGCTGTTCCTGCCGAATCAACGATTACATTTAGATGTTTGGTTTTAGATGTTAAAATTCCTTCTGCTAGTGGAGAGCGGCAGATGTTACCTAAACAAACCATTAAGATTTTCATAATTTTAAGAAAGGGTTAATTTCTTTTCAATATCAACTATATATCCTTTGAAACGCTTGTCTGTGTCAGCTAAGTTGTTTACTGTTTTACAAGCATGCAATACAGTTGCATGATCTTTGTTGCCACAATGTTTGCCTATCATAGCTAATGAGTTTTTTGTCATCTGCTTAGAAAAATACATGGCTAATTGTCTGCACTGTACAATTTCTCTTTTTCTTGTTTTGGATTTCATGATCTCAATAGGAATATCAAAATAATCACAAATAACTTTTTGGATAAAATCGATAGATACTTCTCTGACAGTGTTTTTCACAAATTTATCGAGCATATTTTTTGCTAAATCAATAGTGATTTCCTTCTTGTTTAGTGAAGATTGCGCTAAAAGGGAAATTAAAGCGCCTTCTAATTCTCTTACATTTGAAGTAATGGAGTACGCAATATATTCTACAACCTCATAAGGTATTTCAATGCCATCTTTTTTGATTTTCTTCTTTAAAATTGCCAAACGTGTTTCCAAGTCTGGTGACTGTAAATCAGCTGATAGCCCCCATTTAAAGCGGGATAACAGCCTTTGTTCCATTCCAACTATATCTACAGGTGCTTTGTCAGAAGTCAAGATTACTTGCTTTTTATTTTGATGTAGATGATTAAAAATATGAAAGAAAACATCTTGTGTTTTTTCTTTCCCGCACAAGAATTGCACATCATCAATAATTAAAACGTCAATTGATTGATAAAAATGAACAAAGTCATTCTTTTTATTGTCCATTATCGCATCAACAAATTGGGTTTGAAATTTATCAGCTGAAACATATAGAACTATTTTGTCTGGGTGATCATTCTTCACCTCAATGCCAATAGCATTTGCTAAGTGTGTTTTTCCTAGTCCCCCACTTCCATAAATAAATAGTGGGTTAAATGAGGTCCCTCCAGGGTTTTGTGATACAGCATATCCTGCTGAACGAGCTAATCTGTTACACTCTCCTTCAATAAAAGCATCAAACGTGTATGATTCGTTTAATTGGGGATTGATGTTAATTTTTTGTAGCCCAGGTATAATAAAAGGATTTCTAATTGCAGAGCCATTGCCCATATCTATAGGCATACTTACTGGGTTATTGGTTAAGCCGCCCTGTCCGCTACTAGGAATTCTAGTAACATAAGGTTTTTTAGCTCCAGGGTTGTCTAATAATATGTTGTATTCTAATTTTGCATCTTTCCCTAATTCTCTTTTAAGAGTTTTCTTTATAAGAGTGATGTAATTGTTTTCAAGCCATTCGTAAAAAAATTGACTAGGAACTTGAACTGTTAGAATTTGTTTGTTAATAGCTACAGCTTTAATTGGTTTAAACCAAGTTTTAAAATTTTGCGCTGTAACGTTATCTCTTATTATGTTAAGGCAGTCATTCCAAATTTCTTGATAACTTTTTTCTGGCATTTTGTGGTTCTGGTTTAGCTTTTAGTGAGTTGGTTGATATTCTTTATTTTCTTTTGATGTTAGCAAATATGAAAAAGTTATTGTTAATATAAAAGAAAATCAAGACTTGACTTTAAAGTTTTTTTTACAGGTGGTTTTTGCTAGATAAGAAAAACTGGTAATAATTAAAAAAAACTAGCATTTTAAGCATTTTTTTCGTTGATTTTAACAAATATTGACCTTCCAAAAACTTTTTTTGTGTTCCCATTTTGGCTAAAATGAAAATCTATTTTGCCAAGATTAATTCCTGCCCATCCTACTTGATTGATTAGTATTTCTTTTTTATCTAAATTTAGTATACTAATTGGTTTTTTAAGAAAAGTATGAGTATGCCCTCCTATAATTAAATCAATATTACGGGTTTGGCTTGCCAACTTGATATCGGAGATCTCATTTGTTGCGTATTTGAATCCTAAATGGGAGAGGCATATTACTAAATCACATTTTTTTTCTTTTCTTAATAAAGAAGCATAGTAGTTTGCTTTTTCAACAGGATTTTGGTAAATAGTATTCTCATAAAGTTCTTCAGGTACCAAACCTTTAAGTTCTATGCCAATACCAAATACACCTATTTTAATTCCTCCTTTATTAAATATTTTGTAGGGCTTAAAAGTGTTTTTTAATATAGTGTTCGAAAAATCATAGTTTGCAATTAAGAAAGGAAAGTTTGCGTGAGGCAATTGTTTTTGCAACCCGTCTAACCCATTATCAAAATCATGATTTCCTAAAGTTGCAGCATCATATTTCATTTCGCTCATGAGCTTAAATTCTAATTCTCCACCATAAAAATTGAAGTATGGTGTTCCTTGAAAAATATCTCCGGCATCTAATAGTAATACATGATCTTTTTGTGCTCTTATTGAGTTGATCAGTCCGGCTCTTTGTGCCATTCCTCCCAGTCCTTTATTCCTTCCACTTGTAAAAGGGTGGATGTGGCTGTGCATATCATTTGTATGTAGGATAGTAATTTCCACATCACTTTGTTGTGCAAATGACATTTGAGGTAATAATGAAACCCCAAGAATTCCTAACCCGCTTTTTTTAATAAAATCTCTTCTATTACTCACTTTTTCAGGATTTGTATTCTATCATCAAGCCTTACATTAATAGTATCTGTTTTGCTGCAATAGTCAATTATTGCATCTCTTAATTTTATCCCCACTTTATATTGTTCTTTTGCTTGAAAAAAACTCATTGCATCTCCTCCATTTGCTAGGTAGTCAGAAGTAAGTACTTTTACATTTTCTCCTTTTTCAAAATTAACAGGCCATGAATTTTTTAGGATTTTTCCATCTTTATCAATTGTAATAGTAATACCTGAAAATGGTTCGCCACCTTTTCTCCCAATATAGTTAAGCAACCCTATATAATCATCTTTATTTAATTCTAATACTACTAACTCATTTTCAAACGGCATTAATTCATATAGTTGTCCTCTTGTTATTTCCCCTTTACTAATCGTTGTTCGTAGTCCTCCATTATTCATTACACATATATGAGCATCAGCATAATTTAAGCATAAATCAGTTACAAAATTCCCAATGGTACTTTGTGGTCGCCCTTTTTCTAAATTGTTTTTTGTGTAAGTCAGCACTTCATTCATTTGATCTTCAATCCCATCTTGATAAGGGCTGATGATTGTTAAAATAGTGCTGTCAACTCCCGCTTGGATTCCGATCACTTCATCATCATGTGATTGTAGCGTGTATGTAGGAGAGCAAGCAACTAATAATGCTACTACATATATAGTGTAATTCCTGAATTTCATTGAGTCGCAATATTACGCATTTTATAGTATTTATGTATTATTGCAACATGTATTCTTTTGAAACAAAATTAAGAGTTAGGTATAGCGAAACAGATCAAATGAGTTTTGCTTATTATGGCGTTTACGCTCAATATTATGAGGTAGGAAGAGTGGAGCTTTTGCGTTCTCTTGGCATTTCATATAAAGAGATTGAAGCAATGGGTTTTACTTTACCAGTGGTGAATTTTAATATTAATTATAAAAAACCTGCATTCTATGATGATGAACTTACTATCAAAACAACAATTAAAGCAATGCCATCAGCAAAGATCATTTTTGATTACAAAACTTTTAATGAGCATGGTGATTTGCTAAACACAGGAGAGGTAGTTTTAGTTTTTGTAAATAAAGACACAGGAAAACCATGTTTTGCACCTGAAATAATAATGAATAAATTTAAAGAGAGGTTGGTGCAATAAAAATCACAAGATTTTTATTGGCAAATTCTATTAAGCACTAAATCAATCATCCTTTCTACTGTTTTTTTATAATCTTTGCTGTATTGTTTGTTTAGCCTATTGCCAATTATTGCACAAATTGTAAGGGTATTATGTCCAAGTGTTTGCCCCAAATAATACAGTGCAGAGGTTTCCATCTCAAAATTTGTAATGTGATGATTATTAAAAATAAAACTCTCCATTTTTTTATGTAAGTCGGCAATTGAAGGACTGAGCCTTAGTGTTCTTCCTTGTGGACCATAAAATCCAGGAGCTGTTGCAGTTATTCCACTTGGCCAATCATCAAATAATGAAAATAAGCTTTCGGATGCCTTTACAATATATGGTGATGACAATTTTTTTGGCCAATTTGCATGCTTTGTATATGATACATTCATTTCTTTTTCAAGAACTTCTGTTTCAGAATAAAAATGGGCTACATTATCAAATCCTAGACCAAAAGATGAAACTAAGAATGTATCAACTTCAATATTGTTTTGTAGAGCTCCAGATGTTCCAAGTCGTATTAGATTTAAGGATTTTTTCTCAGGATTTACTGTGCGGGACTCAAAATTGATGTTTACTAATGCGTCTAATTCATTAATTGCAATATCAATATTGTCAGTTCCAATTCCTGTTGATATTGCACTGATGCGGTTGTTGTTTAGGATTCCTGTGTGTGTTACAAATTCTCGGTTCTGAATTTTATGTTCGATTTTATCAAATTTACTAGATATAAGATTAACTCTTTCAGGATCCCCTACCAATAGTATGTTATTTGCAATTTCTTCTTTTGATAAGTTTAAATGATAGATTTTATTTTCTGGTGTAAGGATTAATTCTGTCTTAGCTATTATATTCATATAAATATGTAATTTTGCATTGTCAAATATAATAAAATATATCTATATGTCAGCAAGTAAAATATTAGTTCCTGTTGGATTTTCTGAACAATCAATGGTTGCTCTTGGTCAAGCTTTTAACCTAGCAAAAATCAAAAATTCAGATATTGTTTTATTGTCAGTTGTTGAGGCACAAAGCATAATGCAGTCATTATTTATAGATGATAAATCTAACGAGTTAAAAGTTAAGGTTAAAGAAAAATTAGATGGTATTGCACTAGAGTATGGAAAAAAGTATGGTATTGATGTGGATACCATGGTTTCAAAAGGTAAAATTTATGAGCAAATAAATGAGGTTTCGGAAATGATTTCAGCTGATTTAATTGTTATGGGAACAAATGGATCACAAGGAAGATCAAGCAAATTTATCGGTTCTAATTCTGAGAAAGTGGTTAGGTTATCAAAGTGTCCTGTAATTACTATTAAGGGAAAAGATCATAGGAATGGTTGTGAGAATATTATTTTACCACTAGATCTGGAAAAACAAACAAAAGAAAAAGTAACATATGCATTAGAGTATGCTAGATATTGGAATGCAACTATACGTGTGGTGTCTGTTGTTCTAAGAGACAACCAAGAAGTAAGAGAAAAATTAACTAAAAATATTAATCAAGTAAAAAATTTTATTAATCAAGCAGGAGTTAAGTGTACTGCTGAATTGATTGAGGGTGAAAAGAAACAAACCTTAGGAGATTTTGTATTTGAATATGAGAAACGTTTTGATGCGGATTTAATCATGATAATGACGAAAAAGGAAGAATTGTCATTATCTAATAATATAAGTGTTACTGCTAGGTATATTATTAATAATTCTGAGATTCCTGTAATGAGTATAAGACCAAAAGAGTCAAAGCATATTACAGGAAGTACAATAGCTTTTTAATGAATCTTTTTCAGCAACTACATGATTTATGTGTTGAAAAGGATATATCTATTGCTACCGCTGAAAGTTGCACTTCAGGGTTTTTAGCTTCAAAAATCACTTCTATTGCAGGATCTTCTTATTTTTTTAAAGGTGGAATAATTGCTTATCAAAATGATATAAAAATTGACTGTTTAGGAGTTTTAGAATCAATAATAAGAGAAAAAACTGTAGTATGTTCAGAGGTTGTTGAGCAGATGTCAGAAGGTGTTAGACATAAATTTTCATCTGATTTCTCAATTGCCACAAGTGGTTATGCTGGCCCAACAGGAGGAACTGAATTAAATCCTGTTGGAACCGTTTTTATTGCTATATCATCTGAAGAAAATACTATTTCAGAACGCTTTGTATTTACTGGAGATAGAGAAAGTGTTATAAGTCAATCCGTTATTAAAGGAGTTAAGCTTTTGATGGAAGAATTAAAAAATCAGCAATAAACTTCAATATATTTATTTTAGATTGTATATTTGCAGCCCGAAATTAAGAAGATATGTCAAGAATTTGTCAAGTAACAGGAAAGAAAGTAATGGTAGGTAATAATGTTTCTCATGCTAAGAATAAAACTAAAAGAAAGTTTTATCCTAACTTACATACAAAAAAGTTTTTTGTTCCAGAAACTGGAGAAACTGTAATTTTAAAAGTTTCTGCAAATGCAATTAGAACAATTGATAAAAATGGAATTGCTTCTGTTTTAGCTAAAGCTAAAGCTAATGGGAATATTCTTGTTTAATATTAGAAAAACAGATATTTATTTATAAAAGTTGCTATCTTTGATGGCAACTTTTTTATTTAATAACTAAAACTATTTTTAAAATGAGAGATATATATAAAATATCTGCAATTGTATTACTGAGTATCACTATGGTAATTTCTTCATGTAAAAAAGAAGATAATATAATAGAAGGATGTACAGATATTGCAGCTTTGAACTATTTAGTTGATGCAACTTCTAATAATGGATCCTGTATTTATGCTTACGATATAGCTCAAGGACAATGGAATATTACGCCAGATTGTGAAGAATATGATGTATTAGATCTAGGTTTATATATAATCAATTTAAATGATGAGTTGCCTGCAACTATTGATGTCCAAGGAGCGGGTGATAATTCTCTTTATATAGAAATTGATGAAACCCAGGTAAATGGGACTGTTGATAATTCTGGTAATATAATAGTTCCTAGTCAGACAATATCTCTTGATATGGGCTTTGGTCCAATAGATATTGATATTGAGGGAGATGGTTTAATAAATACATCGAATACTGGTATTATTAATTTAATATATTCTTTTGATAATATTCAAATTCCAAATTTGCCAATTCCTCTTCCTGTGCCAATCTCAGATGAGATTGACTGTGCCATATCACTAAATAGGTAGTTTTCTTTATAAACTTAAGATGAGAAAGTTGTATGTTTTCTTACTACTAATAAATTCCGTATTAGTTTTTTCTCAAGAACATACTAGAAAAGATTCTTTAAGAGGTAATCTTACTCTTTTGAGAACTTGTTATGATGTTACATTCTATGATTTAAATGTTTTGATTGATGAGCAGGAAGAATCAATTGAACGCTCAGCTAATACGATATATTTTACAGCATTATCTAATTTTAAGTTGTTTCAGATTGATTTAGCACTTAATATGGAGATTTTGTTAGTAGAGTTTGAGGGCGAAGAATTAGAGTTCTCTAGAGAATTTGATGCTGTGAATATTTATTTTAACCGTGAAATAAAGAAAGGTGAGCAATCCAATATAAAAGTTTGGTATTGTGGTTATCCTAGAAAGGCAGTAAATCCACCATGGGATGGTGGTTTCTCTTGGGAAAAAGATAAGAATGATAGGCCATGGATTGGAGTTTCTTGTCAGGGGCTAGGAGCTAGTGCGTGGTGGCCTTGTAAGGATCATCAGTCGGATGAGCCAGATAGTATGCGAATAGAAATCGCTGCTCGTTATCCTTTAAAAATTGTAGCAAATGGTGATTTAAGAAGTGATACATTAGTTTGGAATCAGTATTTTAATTCTTGGATGAATGTCAGTGAGTGGTTTGTTTCGTATCCTATTAATAATTATAATGTAACTTTAAATATTGGAGATTATTCTCATTTTTCAGATAATTATATTTCTAATAATGATACTTTAAGACTTGATTACTATGTGTTAAATGGTAATGAGGAAAAGGCTAAAGCTCATTTTGAGCAAGTAAAACCAATGATGGAATGTTTTGAAAATTATTTTGGTGCTTACCCATTTTGGAATGATGGTTATGCTTTGGTTGAAACACCATATCTAGGAATGGAGCATCAATCGGCAATAGCATACGGGAATGATTTTTTACCTGGTTATTATGGTAATACATCTCATATTGATGGCCTTGATTTTGACTTTATTATTGTACATGAAAGCGGACATGAATGGTGGGGCAATTCTATTACAACTAACGATATAGCAGATATGTGGGTTCATGAGGGATTTTGTACTTATGCTGAAGTGCTTTATGTAGAGTGTATGCATGGATATGATGCTATGTTAAGTTATGTAAATAACCAAAAAAGAAGTGTAAGAAATGATAAGCCAGTTGTCGGTCCTTATCATGTAAATAAGGCGGGTAGTTCGGACATGTATTTTAAAGGCTCTTTAATGTTACATACCCTAAGAACTTTAATTGAAGATGATAAACTCTGGTTTGAAATTATTATGGGAATCTCTACGGATTTTCAATATCAAACTATTGATAGTCAGCATATAATTGATTATATAAATAAGAAAACAAATAAAGATTTTTCTAATTTTTTTAATCAATATCTTAACAATAAGAATATTCCTCACTTTGAATACAGTCTTGAAAAAGAGGGTAGAAATACTACTTTGATTTGCAAGTGGAATGCAATTGATGATTTTGATATGCCATTATTGATTAACACTGGAAAAGACGATTTTTGGATTTATCCTACTAATGAGGTAAAAGAAATAGATTTAGGGAGTTTTGATAGAAGTGTTTTTCAGGTACGAGTTGATTTATTTTACATTGATGTTAAAAAGCAATAAATTTTATAGTTCTTCAAATTTTTTAATTAAATTTGCAGCCCAATAAAGTATTAGAGAATGGCAAAGAAAGGAAATAGAATTCAAGTTATTTTAGAATGTATTGAGCATAAGGCAAGTGGATTACCAGGTACATCTCGTTATATTACAACTAAAAACAAAAAGAATACTCCAGATAGAATGGAATTAAGAAAATTTAATCCTATTATGAAAAAAATGACGGTTCATAAAGAAATAAAATAAAATGGCAAAAAAAACAGTAGCATCATTACAAAAAAAAGGAGCTAAAGCTTTTACTAAAGCTGTGAAATTGGTTAAATCAGGAACTGGATCTTATTCTTTTAAGAGTGAGATTGTGCCAAAGGATAAGGTGATAGAATTTTTTGCAAAAAAATAGTATTTAATTATACATCCATGTAAAAGCTTCTTTCTATTTTTGAAAGGAGCTTTTTTTATTTATAAAACATACTAAATTATGGGCATATTTGATAAGATAAAAGAATTATTTAAAAAGAAAGAGGACAAGAAAGAAAAAGAGTTTTCCAAAAAAGAAATAGAAAAAATAGAACCAGAACCTGAGCCAGAACCTGAGCTTGAACCTGAGCCAGAACCAGAACCTGAGCCTGATCCAGAACCTGATCCAGAACCTGATCCAGAACCTGATCCAGAACCTGATCCAGAACCAGAACCTGATCCAGAACCTGATCCAGAACCTGAGCCAGAACCTGAGCCTGATCCAGAACCTGATCCAGAACCTGAGCCTGATCCAGAACCAGAACCTGATCCAGAACCTGATCCAGAACCTGATCCAGAACCAGAACCTGATCCAGAACCCGATCCAGAACCTGAGCCAGAACCTGAGCCAGAACAAGAACCTGAGCTTGAACCTGATCCAGAACCTGATCCTGATCCGGAGCTGGAACCAGCGCCTGAGCAGACTGAAAAAGAAAAGCTTAATGCAGGTCTTAAAAAAACAAAAGAAAGTTTCTTTGGTAAATTAGCAAGAACTGTTGCTGGAAAATCAACTATTGATGAGTTAGCTCTTGATGATATAGAAGAAGCATTGATTACTTCTGATATAGGTGTAGAAACGACTTTGAAAATTATTGAACAACTAGAAGAAAGAGTGGAAAGAGATAAATATATCAATACTTCCGAATTAAATAGTTTCTTAAAAGAAGAAATATCATCATTAATGCAAGATTCGTATGATGGTATTCCTGATATTGATGATCCTTATATTATTATGGTAGTTGGAGTAAATGGTGTAGGAAAAACCACTACTATTGG
>JAYZYW010000003.1:0-14753 GCA_036139835.1 Bacteroidota bacterium | reverse complement strand
TGGGGAAACTGTCATGGTAGCTCCTGCCTCTGGGTTTTACGCGACACCAAATACTGGTATTAATCAGATTCGTATTGCTTATGTGCTTAATAAAAAATCATTAAAATCTGCTATAAATATATTAGCAGAGGCATTAAAAGTATATCCTGGAAGAATTAATTAAACTTAGTTAAATATGAAGAGTTATTGGATATTATTTATATTGATCTTGATGTCAAATGTGAGCTACGGATCATTTCCTGTAATTACTAATGAAACTGTTGTAGGAAGTGTCACAGCTCCTGATAGGATGGATACATTTGATATTGTTGGATGGATTACTTTAAGTTGTTTTGTATTAGCAGCGATTTTGATGGCTTTACAATCTATACTTGCTCCTGGGGCTTATTTTGGAGTGTATATTTTTCTTGGTGTGATTGTTGGTGGTGTTGGTATGCTGCTAGGTTTTATCTGGCTTTTCTCAAGGTTTAAATGGGGGAGGAAATATTGGTGGGCTTTACTTCTAGGCTTGTTACTTCTTGGTTTGCTAGCTTAATTATAAATCAGATACTTCTCTCTAATTTTCTTAAAGTTATTTAAATTTTCTTCCCAGCTTAGCTTAATTTCTTTAGAGGTTTTTCCTTCAATTATTTGTAATCTCAATTTGTCTGTTCCAGCTAGTTTGTCAAAGAAATCATTAAAAAATCTTTCTTTTTTAGGGCACTTGTTATAGGTTGTAATTAGCCAATTTAAGTTTATCTCGGTTAAATAATTATCTTGAAATCTAAGGTCAGTTCCAAAGCATTTTTTGTTTTCATGTTTTGGAAATTTACTTCCTTTACTACTTTGAGGGATAAAACTATAATTGCTTTCTAAATAAGGGGCTCCAAAATGTTGAAAAGGATATTCAGTTCCTCTACCAATGGTTACATTAGTTCCTTCAAATAAACATAAACTAGGGTATAAATTAATAGATCTAGAATTTGGTAAATTAGGAGATGGCTTTATAGGTAAATTATAATGCATATTATGATTGTAATTTTTCATTTTTATTATGGTCAAATCACATTTTTTTGCAATCCAATTTTCGCCATTTATCATTTTTGCATATTCTCCAATAGTCATTCCGTGTACAATAGGAACAGGGTGCATTCCAACAAAAGATTCAAATCCATTTTCTCTAATTGGGCCATCAATATAATGTCCATTTGGATTTGGTCTATCTAGCACAATTACTTTTATATTGTTCTCTGCAGCTGTTTCCATTATGTAATGTAAGGTAGAGATATAGGTGTAAAAACGAGTTCCTACATCCTGTATATCAAAAAGTAAAAGATCAATCCCTTCTAATTGTTTTGGATTTGGTTTTTTACTTTTCCCATAAAGTGAAATAATTGGAAGCCCTGTTTTTTCATCTATTTCATCTTTTATTTTTGCTCCTGCATCTGCTTTTCCTCTAAATCCATGTTCAGGCGAAAATACTTTTAGAACCTTCACTCCCAAACTCAATAAACTATCAACTAAGTGAGTACTAGCAATCATAGAAGTTTGATTTCCAACTATTGCTATATTTTTCCTGCTTAATAGGGGTAAATAGGAAGTAGTCCTTTCTGCTGCTAGTGTTAAATCCTGAGCATTAATACTAAATGTTATTAGGAGTAAACTTATGCAGATTATTTGTTTTATTTTCGCCATTAAGATGAATGTTGAATATTTTATAGCTAAAAAGTTATTTACAGCAAAGAAAAAGAATAATTCCTACACTAAACCTATTTTACGTATAGCAATTTTAGCTATTGCACTTTCGGTGGCAGTTATGTTAATTGCTGTAATGGTTGTTACTGGGTTTAAGAATGATATTTCATCTAAAATTATTGGTTTTGGATCGCATATTACTATTAATAATTTCACTAATAATCAATCTTATGAGAGTGAACCAATAAGTATCAATCAGGCTTTTTATCCATCAATTAATGATGAGAAGGGGATAAAGAATATTAATGTTTTTGCAACAAAAGCAGCTATTATAAAAACTATTGATGAGATCCATGGAGTAGTATTAAAAGGGGTTTCTTCTGATTATGATTGGACTTTTTTTAATCAGAATCTGGTTGCTGGAGAGGTGCTAAATTTTGATGATAGTATAAAATCAAATAATATTTTGATTTCTGAGGAAGTATCTAAGATCTTAAAATTAGATGTGTCTGATGATTTGGTGATGTATTTTGTTCAAGATCCTCCTAGAGCTCGCAAATTCAAAATAAAAGGAATTTACAATACTGCTATGGTGGATTTTGATAAATTGTATGTGCTGGGAGATATTAAACATATACAGGCTCTAAATTCTTGGGAAAACACTCAGGTTGGCGGTTTTGAAATTGCAATTAATAATTTTAATGATTTAGATGCAATTGCTCAAAGTGTATATGATCAAATTCCTTATGATTTAAATGCGCAAAGTATAAAAGAAAAGACACCACAAATTTTTGATTGGCTAAATTTACAAGATATAAATGTGCGAGTAATTCTAATACTTATGCTTATTGTTGGGGCTATAAACATGATTACTGCTTTACTGATTCTTATTTTAGAGCGTACTCGTTTAATAGGTATTTTAAAAGCATTAGGAGCAACTAATTGGAGCGTTCGGAAGGTGTTTTTGTATAGTGCAGTATATTTAATTATTAAGGGGTTGATATTAGGTAATGCAATTGCATTTGCATTTGCTTTATTGCAAGAAAAGTTCACACTTATTAGTCTTGATCCTGAAACGTATTATATGAATACAGTTCCAATTAATTTTGATTACACTCATATATTAATGCTTAATACTGGTACTGTAATTGTATGTTATTTAGTCTTAATTATTCCATCAGTAATCATAACAAAAATCACACCAATAAAAGCAATTCGCTTTGAGTAATTTTAATAATTTTGTTCAGCAATTTATTATCGATGAGATATTATAATAATATATTAGAAACTATAGGAGATACTCCATTAGTAAGGCTCAATAATATAGTAGAAACTGATGCTTTAGTTTTGGCAAAAGTAGAAACTTTTAATCCAGGACATTCTATTAAAGATCGTATGGCTTTAAAGATGATAGAGGATGCTGAAAAAGACGGAAGATTAAAACCAGGCGGGACAATTATTGAGGGAACATCTGGTAATACAGGTATGGGATTAGCATTAGTTGCAATTCAAAAAGGATATAAATGTGTTTTTGTAATGGCGGATAAACAATCTAAAGAAAAGATGGATATTTTGCGTGCCGTAGGCGCTGAGGTAGTGGTGTGCCCAACTGATGTGCCACCAGAAAGCAGATTATCTTATTATTCGGTAGCTAAAAGGCTAACTAAGGAAACACCAAATTCTTGGTATGTAAATCAGTATGATAATCCTTCTAATGCAAATGCCCATTATGAAAGTACAGGCCCTGAAATTTGGAAGCAGACAGCAGGAAAAATAACGCATTTAGTTGTTGGCGTAGGAACTGGGGGTACAATATCAGGAACTGGAAAATATTTAAAAGAGCAAAATATAGACATTAAAATTTGGGGTATTGATGCTTATGGGTCAGTTTTCAAGAAGTATCATGAAACCGGAGAATTTGATAAAAATGAGATTTATCCTTATATTACAGAAGGCATTGGTGAGGATATTTTACCTGAAAATGTTGATTTTAACTTGATAGATCATTTTGAAAAAGTAAACGATAAAGATGGAGCTATTATGGCCAGAAGATTGTCACAAGAAGAAGGGATTATGGCAGGTTATTCGGCAGGTAGCGCTATTGTTGGGATTAATCAAATGAAAGATAAACTTTCAAAAGATGATGTAGTCGTAGTTGTTTTTCATGATCATGGGACTCGTTATGTTGGTAAACTTTTTAATGATAATTGGATGAAAGAAATGAAGTTTATATAGTTTAATTAGATTTTGATACCACTTATTTATCTTGGCCCGCTAGTCTTAGTTTAGGATTATCATAAAATTTGGCGTAGAAAGTTATTAACTTCTTTAAAAGTCAGTTCTCAACTAAAGAGCTGACTTTTTTGTTTTCTTAAATTTACAGTTCATTTTGAAAAATAGCGAAATTTATATATGTATTTGATATTTGACACAGAAACCACTGGCTTACCACAAAGTTGGAAAGCACCCTTAACTGATTTTAATAATTGGCCAAGGTGTGTGCAGTTGGCTTGGCAAATTCATGATAAAGAAGGTAAGTTAATTGAAGTAAAAAATTACATTATAAAACCTGAAGATTACGATATTCCTTTTAATGCTGAAAAGATACATGGCATTTCTACTAAGCGAGCTCTTAAACAAGGATTGCCACTTGTTGATGTTCTTATAGAATTTGTAAAAGATGTAGAAAAATCACAATTTGTGATTGGGCATAATGTTGGTTTTGATAATAATATTATTGGTTGTGAATTACTCAGGAAAGAGATGCCAAATTTATTGGCTAATTTTCCTAGTATTGATACGAAAGATGATGCGACAAATTATTGCGCTATTCCTAGAGGTAGAGGGGGAAAGTTTAAATGGCCAAGTTTAACAGAGTTACATGCTAAATTATTTGAGGAAGATTTTGCAGAAGCACATAATGCTTCTGCTGATGTTGAGGCTACTGCAAGATGCTTTTTGGAGTTGGTTCGTTTGGGAGTTATTCCTTTTAAAAAAGCAGGACTTACTGCTGATGAGATTAAAACATATAAAGAAGTCAATCCAAATCCTTTTAAGCTTATTGGCTTAAATATTGAACCATATAGTCCAATAGACTCTGAAGCTCTTGAAGAAGATATTATAATTGAAGATGAAAGGGTTGTTCATGAAGTCTCTGATTCACCATTTTCACATTTGCATGTACATTCACAATTTTCTGTTTTACAAGCTACTGTTGATGTAAAAGCTTTGGTAAATAAAGCAGTAGAAATGGGGATGCCAGCTGTAGGGCTTACTGATCACACCAATATGTTTGGATCTTATAAATTTATTGATGCAGTGTTAAATCATCCAATAAATGCGGATGTAAATGATGGTGATACACCTCTTTTGAAAGCAGTTTTGGGCTGTGAGTTAAACGTATGTAAGAATCATTTGGATAAATCTAAAAAAGATTATGGTGCTCAGATACCTTTTTTATGTAAGAATAAAAATGGATTTCATAATTTATCAAAACTATCTTCATTAGGAAATCTTGACGGTTTTTATTATGTCCCTAGGGTTGATAAAGATTTAATTGAAGCTTACAAAGAAGATTTAATTGTATTAACAGGAAGTACTTATGGGGCAATTCCCAATTTAATTTTGAATGTTGGAGAGCAACAAGCTGAAGAGGAATTTAAGTGGTGGCTTGATATCTTCGGAGATGATTTTTTTGTTGAAATTAATCGTCATAATTTGGATGAGGAGAGTCATGTAAACAAGGTTCTTATTGCTTTTGCTCGCAAGTATAATGTTAAAATTATTGCATCAAATAATGTTTATTATTTAAACAAAGAAGATGCGAATGCTCATGATATTCTGCTTTGCGTAAAAGATGGGGAACAACAAGTCACTCCAAAAGGAAATGGTAGGGGATATCGCTATGGGTTTCCTAATGATGAGTTTTACTTTAAATCATCAGTACAAATACAAGAATTATTTTCTGATTTGCCAGAAGCAATAGATAATATTACTTATTTAATTGATAAAATTGAATCGTATACTTTGTCCCGTGAGGTTTTGCTTCCTCAATTTGATATCCCTACTAAATTTATTAATGAAAAAGATAAAGAAGATGGAGGTAAGAGAGGTGAGAATGCGTACTTGCGCTACTTGACTTATGAGGGAGCAAAAGAGCGTTATGTCGAGATTACTGATGAGATAAAAGCGCGTATTGATTTTGAATTGCAAGTAATTGAACATTCTGCTTATCCAGGTTATTTTTTAATTGTTCAAGATCTTATTAAACAAGCAAGAAAGATGGATGTTTCTATTGGTCCTGGAAGGGGGTCTGCAGCAGGATCAGTTGTGGCGTATTGCACTACAATTACCAATGTTGACCCTATAAAATACGACCTTCTTTTTGAACGTTTTCTGAATCCTGAACGAGTATCTCTACCTGATATTGATATCGATTTTGATGATGAGGGTAGAGGTCGTATTATTGATTGGGTAGTTAATAAATATGGTAAAGAGAATGTAGCTCAAATAATCACCTATGGAACTATGGCTGCAAAGTCTTCTATTCGCGATACTGCTAGGGTTTTGGATTTACCTTTATTTGAAGCGGACAGGGTTGCTAAATTGGTGCCAGATATGACTTCATTAGATAAAATTTTCTCTTGGGATAAGAAAACCTTAAAAGAAAAAGTTAAAGGTGATCAATTCTCTAATACTAAGGAGTTAATTTCTTTGTCAGAGGGTTCTGACTTAACAGCTGAAACAATTAATTTAGCTCGTAAACTTGAAGGCAATGTGCGAAATACCGGAACTCATGCGTGTGGAGTGATTATTACTCCTAAACCATTAATGGAGTTAATCCCTATTACTCGTGCCAAGGATTCTGATTTAATGGTAACTCAGTTTGACAATAGTGTTGTTGAGGATGCTGGACTACTTAAAATGGATTTTTTAGGATTGCGCAATCTGACTATAATTAAGGATTGTCAAAAAATCATCAAAAAATTACATAATGTAAATCTTGATATTGATGCTATCCCCTTGGATGATGAGAAGACTTTTAAAATTTTCCAAAATGCTGCAACTTCTGGTATATTTCAGTTTTCTTCTGATGGAATGAAAGCACATTTAAAACAGTTAAAACCAGATAGATTTGATGATTTAATTGCTATGAATGCGCTTTATCGTCCAGGGCCTATGGAATATATTCCTAATTATATTAAGCGTAAGCATGGTAAGGAAGAGATTGTTTATGATTTGCCAGAAATGGAAGAATTTTTAACTGGAACATATGGTATTACCGTCTATCAGGAGCAAGTAATGTTACTTTCTCAAAAATTAGCAGGATTTTCAAAGGGTGATGCTGATTTATTACGAAAGGGTATGGGTAAAAAGATTAAAGCGGTACTAGATAAATTAAAACCTAAGTTTTTTAATGGTTGTGCTGAGAATGGCTTTGATTTAAAGACAGTTGAAAAAATTTGGGCAGATTGGGAGGCATTTGCTTCTTATGCTTTTAATAAATCACATTCGACATGTTATGCTCTTATTGCCTATCAAACTGCATACTTAAAGGCACATTATCCTTCTGAATTGATGGCTTCATTACTTACCAATCATATGAATGACATTAAGGATATTACTTACTTTATGGAGGAATGCAAAAGAATGGGGATTCTTGTTTTAGGGCCTGATGTCAATGAAAGCTTTTACAAGTTTGCTGTAAACAAAAATGGAGAAATTAGATTTGGATTAGGGGCAGTTAAGGGTGTTGGAGAAGGCGCTGTGGAGGCAATTGTAAATGAGAGGAAGGAGAATGGTTATTATATTGCTTTTGATGACTTTATGAAGCGTGTTGATTTGCGTTCAGCAAATAAAAGGACATTGGATAGTGTAGCATATGCAGGTGGTTTTGACTCTTTTGAATTAAAAAGATATCAGTATTTTGCTAAAGAAGAAAACGGACAATCTTATTTAGAAAATATGATCAAGTTTGGCAACAAAGTGAAGGATAGTTTAAATTCCAATCAGTTTGATATGTTTGGAGAGAGTACTGAAGCTTCAATTCAGGCTCCAATTCCCTCTGATGCGCCGCCATGGACAACTATGGAAATGCTTTCAAAAGAAAAAGAAGTTGTTGGAATTTACATTTCAGGACATCCTTTAGATGATTATAAATTAGAGATAGATAATTTCTGTAATGGGAATCTTTCTATGCTCAATAATATGGATAAAATAAAAGGAAAGGAGCTACGTCTTTCAGGAGTTGTTACTGAGGTTGAGCATAAAGAGACTAAAACAGGTAAACCATTTGGAATTTTACATTTGGAGGATTATCATAGTTCTTTTAATTTTTACTTATTTGGGGATGATTATATTAATTTTAAGGCTTACTTAACAGATGGGTGGATACTGCACTTAAGCGGAAAAGTTAAAAAGAAGTTTTATAATGATGATTTAGAATTCAAAATTTCATCAATTAATTTGTTAGCTGAAATTATTGATAAAGAAGTTAGAGATATTGTGTTGAGGGTTGATCTTAATGACATTTCTGAGAGTTTAGTAGAGAAAATTTCATCTTTAGTTACTGAAAAATCAGGAAAGCATTCTCTAGTTTTGAATGTAGTAGATTCTCTTAATAAATATGAAGTTAATTTGCTTGCAAGAAAGACGAAGATTAATCTTGATAAGGATTTCATGACACATATAAATTCATTAACCCAAATTAAAATGAGAGTAAAATAAAGATTGGTTGGAAAATAGTTAAGAAATAATTATTAAGTTTGAGCCTAACTTAAAAACATATAATTATGAAAAAACTACTACTTATATTAATTTACTTACCTATGATTACTTTTCTTTTTTTGTGCTCTTGTTCTGAGGGGTCTTCTAATAGTACAGAGATTAATAATCAATCAACTACAAATAAGGCGGAAAGAAATATTAATGGTATTTATTCATATTCAGATTCTTCAGTGGAATCTGTTGTTACTGTATCAGGAGATAGGTGGCGTGGAAAACTTATTATAAAATCAGGGTTTGGGTCTTCATATGATAACTCTAATGCAAGTTATAGTAGTGGAGTTGTAAGAGATGCTATATTGTATGATGATTCAGGATATATTGAATTAGGATCTGTAAATGGAACTTCATTATCTATACCTATCGGTTCAAGTAGAGTAACACATTACAAATAACAAAGGCTTTATTCGGGCACTTTTTGTACTTTCTCGTTTTCTAGTATTTTTCATTATCTTTACTTTTTTATTACAAGTAAATAAATTTTATTTTAAAAATATATTTTTATGAAAAAGATACTACTTTTGTTCCTTTCTCTCCCACTTTTACTTTTCTCTCAAACTTCAGGAGGCCCAGATGGGTATGGATACACATGGGTTGATAGTAATGACCCTTCAGGACCTATCTATAATTGGGTAGATATTGAGATGCCAATTAATTTAGTTGCAGGATTAGGAGATGATAATATTATAGGTTCATTTCCTCTTGAAAATTTTAGCTTCTATTGGTATAATGTTTCTTATTTTTCGATAGGTTCAAATGGCTTTATTGCTTTCTCAAACCCTCAAAATATTGCATCTCCATTTCCGCTAATTCCTGCTGCAAGTGGGGCTAATGATTTTATTGCGCCTCTTTTATCTGATTTAACATTTGCTGGAAATAACAATCCTGGAGAATGTTATGTTGATAATCATAATGTGGATAGTACTATTATATCATTTGTGAATGTTCCATTTTGGCAACAAGCCAATCCACAATATACGGGTTCTAATACTTTTCAAATTATTTTGTGCCATCTTGATTCTACAATAATTTTTCAGTACAAGTCAATGAATGGAATAACAAATGCTAATGATATTACAATTGGTATTGAATCAATTGCTGGCTCAATAGGGTTGCAGCATTCACAAGATACTTACCCTCAATCTCTATATAGTATAAAATTTAGCCCACCTTCAATATCTAATGCGTCTCCAATTACTGATGTGGCTACAAGCTGGAATGATAATAATGAAAATAAAGGTATTTTCCTATCTAATCAAGGCGATGCTCATTCTATAATGTCAAATGTTGCTAATGTAGGAAATCAGAATACAAGTTCAATAGCTGTAACATCAAATATTACTCCATTCTTCAGCATGCCTGTTGTTACGAATAGTGCTTCAATAAGTTCTCTATCTATAGGACAAGACACTACAATTACTTTCCCAATCAGCTTTTATCCTTCTACAGCTGGAACTTACACTTTTTCTTCACAGGCAACGCTAGTTGGAGATATTAATCTAACTAATAATTCAATTGAACAAGAGATAGTAGTTTTAGATACAACCCAAAGTAATATTAATTTATGTTTTGCAAATAATTTGGGTGCAACTTCTTTAACTGGGATAAATTGGGCTGGTGGGAATGGAGGAATAGCTGTTTATTTTGAGCCTTCTTTTTATCCTGCAAAATTGACTTCTACCAATTTTGGGATTGACTTAACAGGGAGTTCTTTTTCAGCAATGATTTTTGATGATGATGGTCCAAATGGTAGTGCAGGGACATTAATTGATTCTGTTTTTGTTGATTCAAATTTTATTACAAATGGATGGAATAATGTGCCATTGAGTTCACCATATACTATTAATGAAGGAGGGGTGTATGTTTTATGGTATATGCATGGAACTAATATTTCATTAGCTAGAGAAAATGTTCCGCCAATTTCGAGACAATCATATGAGGTGTTAGGTGGATTCTGGGCTACATATAGGGAATATCAAACTGAGGACTTTTTTATATCGATAGATATTGAAAAGATTCCGTTTTCTGAAGATATAGGAGTTAGTTCAATTCTGAATATCAGTAATGGTATTGTTCAGGTTGAAATATTAAATTCTGGGGTAAATGATGTCAATAATTTTAATATTGCTTACAGTGTTAATGGGACTTCTGTTGTTTCGGAGAATATTACATCTACGTTATTATCAGGTAATAGTATGAATTATATGTTTGCAACACCTTATACAATATTGCCAGGACAATTTGAAATTTGTTCATGGACAGATTATTCTGCTGATATGCAACATAATAATGATACTTCATGCATAACTACTACAATTATAAGTGTAGATGAACTTGGTCAATCTGAGGATACACCACATTTGTTAAAAATAACAGATCTCTTAGGAAGACAGAAAAACGGCAATAAGAATGAACTGCTTTTTTACATCTATGATGATGGAACAGTAGAGAAAAGAATAGTTATAGACTAAACTAAGAATATGAAAAACCTACTCATATTGCTTTTTACACATTAGTAATATTCTATTTTTCTTTTAACTAATATGTATGGGATTCCATCATTTTTATAATAGACTTGTTCTATCCAATTATTATTGATATCATATTTGTATTGATAAGTTGTATGTGATTTTAATATAGCGTTATTTGCTTCAAAAATTTTCCTTTCAATTATATCATTATGGTTATTATATTTACATAGACTTTTTATTACAAGAAAACCATTAGCATTAAATTGACTAGATTCAATAAGATTATTTAATGAATCATATTTGTAAGTATGGTATTCGTGTACTTTGCCAGTTTTATATACCATTAGTGATCTGACATTATTATTTGTATCAAAACTATGAATTAATCTTGCCTCTAAGTCTTTATTAGGATATTGGAATGTCTTAGATTCAAGATCTCCATTATCTTGGTAAGTAAATATTGTTTCATATTTTAGGGTTTCTTTTTGTTCATACCATTTTTCTGATATTAAGATGTTATTTGTGTCATATTCATAAATTGTATTGGATACTAGCTGCCTATTATGAAATCCATCTATGCTTTTAATATTTCCAAATTTATTGAAGATTATATGTGAATCTTGCAGAAAATAGTTGTTAAATCGCTTTAATCCATAAATATTATATGTATAATATTGATTCATTGAACGAGATCTGTATTTGCCCCAATTTTTTTTATTTTTGTTTTTTGCATACCCATCGAACTTTTCAGTTATCTGAGATTGCTCGGACGTAATTGATTTTATATTGCCATATAATCCATTCTTGTTTATGTCATTATTTATTTCAATTTTATCACTAGTCTTAATCTCTTCTTTTGCTATCTGATTACAAGAAGCTACAATTAATAAAGTCAGAATAAATTTCCAGCTATCTCCTCCTACATATTTAGTTACTATAAGTAGTAGTTTTTTCATTCTATAACTATTCTTTTCTCTACTGTTCCATCATCATAGATGTAAAAGTAAATGTTATTTTGTTTAGTATTTGTCTCTTTTCCTAGAATATCTTTTGTCTTAATTAATTTCTTATAATCTTGACTTATATTATTAGCATCAGAAGGCAAGATAATACAAGCCGTCTCAACTTCAATATCATAATAAAAATAATAATAGTTATTGCCAGCACTTGAAGAATTTATACTAATTATTTCGCCAATATTATAAGGATAATCTGCACCTGAGTTATTACGATATAATCCAGAGTTATTTGTAGAAATCCCCAGCTCCATATCATTGCCAATAGGGACTTCAAAATTCAAGGATAACCTTTGTTCCCCTGGCATAACAGTATGAGTTGTATCATCTAATATAATACCATTATTGTCGCGTAACTCAAAAGTTATAGTATTAATTGAATCAGCATAAAATATGGCTGATTTAATTACACAAGTAGAATCCGAGTCAAATACAAGATGTTGATCTCCATAAAAATAACCTCCTGTTGAAAAAGAGTTGTCATACTCTCCTCCATTAGCAATAGTAGTGTTGGCTAGTGGATTATAGTTTGCAGCTATATTATTTGTGCAACCCAAAATAGCTGTAATACAACTTCCATCATCAAAGCACACAATAGAGTCATAATTAAGTGCAAAAGGATCAGTACATCCTGAAATATAACAAGCTGAATATTTATATACAGTTTCACCACAAGCATAAGCAAGAGTGTCATTAATAAAACGGAACCTATTTAAAAAACTTCCCACAAATCCTTGTTGCCAAGTATCACCACCATCAGTTGTTTGAAATGAGGGGTAATGTCTAACTCCAATCCATCCTATTGTATCATTAATGAAGCCGATAGCCTCTGTTTCATATGAACTATTTGAAAAGAATTTTTCTTGCCAATTCTGACCACCATCAATTGTTTTTAAGAAAATAACAGGAGTACTAATAGTTTCCCAGGAGATATAACCAATATTTGGAGAGGGGAAATGTATTTTCCAACAAGTCCCCCCAGTTGAGCTTGTTGTATGTTTTACTTGCCAACTTAAGCCTCCATCTGAAGTAAATAATACGACCCCTCGACTTGTTGAGTAACTAGAAGTTGTGCCTCCAACAACAATGCCAGAATCTGGAGTCCAAAAATATAAATCAATTAACATCCCTGCATAAGCATTCATATCTTGTGACACCCAAGTATCTCCTCCATCATTACTTCTTATAAATCTACTGGGACCATATAGCCTCCCAACAGCATATATAAGAGAATCGTTTATAACTTGCAATCCGCAAATCCCTTTTGGTTCAGGTCCTGTTAGATTCTGAACTACAGACCATGTGTTGCCACCATCTAGTGTTTTATAGAAAATATTTGTATCCGTCACACTTGAAGATATACCTGCCCCTACATTGCCTACAAATCCTTTTAATGAGTCAACAAAAGCCACACTTCTAAATCTGCTTTTAGAAACAGTAAGTTGGCGAGTCCAACTTAATCCTCCATCAGTTGTTTTATGTATCATACCACTATCCCCTATATTTATAGGTCCATTTACTACCCAACCTATATCAGGATTTATAAAATAGATGTCATCATGTTTATAATTATTTAAGAATGGGGCATTAGGTAAATCATTCCAGTTTCCTGGAAATTGAGAAAATAATGACTGCGAACTAATTACAAGTGTGATTAAAATAATAAATATTCTTACGGTTTTCATATCTCGAAATTTAATAAGGTTCAATAACTATATTTTTTTCTATTTTTCCATCTTCATAAATATAAAATATTAGTGAATTTAACTTTGGAATTGTTTCCCTCCCAAAAATATCTATTACTTTAATTAATTTATTTTTTGTAGGCACTTCAGATATTGTAGTTGTAGTATTGCAATCATTACTAAAGTAATGTTGAGGGTCAATATTATTTATCCAATTATTTGCTGCAAAAGCACTATCATCTACATTAATACAGCTAAGAGTGAGATTATTAGTTGTATTTAAGAGAAGTATATTGTTATTATTTTTGATATTTAATGAAATAAGTTGGTTTTCGGAGCATACTAGAGATGTTAAAGCTGTATTATTGCTTAAATCTAAATGTAAAATATCATTTCCAGTACAATTTAAGCTTTCTAGTAAAGTATTCTGACTCACATCCAAAGAAGTTAAGAATTGCTGCCAGATTGTTAAGTCTTTTAATGCGCTAAAATCTTCTATCCCTGTTAAATCATAAATATTATTTATAAAAAACCCAAGATGTAAAGATGAAATGGTGTCAATAGATGAAGTTAATACTGAATCATTTAACACTGTATCAAAACCAAGATTTATAAGTGATTGTTCAAAATCATCGTCAGGAACATATGTCTTTTGCGCCAAAGCTATTATAGGGAAGCAAAGTAATATAAGTAGTAGTTTTTTCATTGTTAATCTGTTATTTCTCTCTTAATAATTCTAAATCTGCTGCTGCAGCAAAATATCCTATTATCATTGGTATCATCCATTGCTCAGGATTAATAGAAATAGCTATAGCGGTACCTACCCAAACTATTGCATTAATTAATTGTTGTTGATGTATCTTTTTCATAATCTTAGTTTATTGTTAATCTATTGTTTCTTTATCTTCAATCATCATTTCAAACATCTCTACTGTTTCTTTATCTTCAATCATCACTTCATTTTCTTTCATTTGATATCGTCTTACTAATGAGGTGCATTCTTTTATAGATTTTCCAGATTGAATACACTCCCAATCAACAACTTCTATAACTCTGTAAAATATCGTTGTTTTACTATTGTATGTATAGGTCTTACTATAATTATTTGTCTTATTAAAGTTAAA
>JAYZYW010000002.1:0-35078 GCA_036139835.1 Bacteroidota bacterium | reverse complement strand
TTTATGCCAGATTATGAGATAAAAGCAAGACCCTTAGATGATTTTCCATATAAAAGTAAACAAGCAGCAGGCATTCAATTAATGCTCTCCAACAACCTAGATAATGCCATTGCACAACATCCTGAAGAGTTGATTACTTATGGAGGGAATGGATCTGTATTTCAAAACTGGGCACAATATTTACTATGTATGCAGTATCTGGCAGAAATGACAGATGAGCAAACGCTAGTAATATATTCTGGTCATCCAATGGGATTATTTCCTTCTCATAAAAATGCCCCTAGAGTTGTTATAACTAACGGAATGATGATTCCTAACTACTCTAAACCAGATGATTGGGAAAAATTTAATGCTTTAGGAGTTACTCAATACGGACAGATGACTGCAGGTTCTTTCATGTATATTGGTCCCCAAGGAATAGTACATGGAACAACTATTACTATACTTAATGCTGCTAGAAAGATTGATCCAAAAGCAAAAGATTTAAATGGAAAAATATTTATCACTTCAGGGCTTGGAGGAATGAGTGGTGCACAACCTAAGGCTGGAGTAATTGCTAAAGGAGTTTGTATAGTTGCTGAAATTAATCCAAAAGCAACTTACAAAAGACATAATCAAGGTTGGGTGAATGAAGTATTTACAAATTTAGATGAAATACTAGATAGAGCTATTTCAGCAAGAAAACAAAAGGAAGCTGTTTCTTTAGCTTATGATGGTAATATTGTTGATCTCTGGGAAAGAGTAGTTGAACGTAAGATTGACATTGAGATTGGTTCTGATCAAACATCATTGCATAATCCTTGGGCTGGGGGCTACTACCCTATTGGAATGACCTATGAAGATGCAAATGAGATGATGGTTAATAACCCTAACCAATTTAAAAAAGCCGTTCAAAAAACTTTGATTCGCCACACAAATGCGATCAATACGCTTACTAAAAGAGGAATGTACTTTTTTGATTACGGAAATGCTTTTTTACTAGAAGCTAGCCGTGCAGGTGCTGATATACTAAATAAAAAAGGAAATTTCAAATATCCATCTTACGTGCAAGATATTATGGGCCCTATGTGCTTTGACTATGGGTTTGGTCCTTTTAGATGGGTCTGCACTTCAAATGATCCTAAAGATTTAGCAATTACTGATAAAATTGCAGATGAAGTTTTAGAAAAATTAATAAAAAACTCTCCTTCTGAAATTAAATTACAAATGCAAGATAATATCAATTGGATAAAAGCAGCAGGAGAAAACAAAATGGTAGTTGGTTCACAAGCACGTATTTTATATGCAGATGCTCAGGGAAGAATAAAAATTGCTAAAGCTTTCAATAATGCTATTGCTGATGGCACACTTTCTGCACCAGTTATATTGGGACGTGATCATCATGATGTATCTGGGACTGATTCTCCTTACCGTGAAACCTCCAATATTTATGATGGCTCACAGTTTACTGCTGATATGGCAATACATAATGTTATTGGGGATAGTTTTAGAGGAGCCACTTGGGTTTCTATACATAATGGCGGTGGGGTTGGTTGGGGTGAGGTAATCAATGGAGGTTTTGGCATGTTATTAGATGGTTCGGATGATGCAGAAAAAAAACTAAAATCCATGCTATTTTGGGATGTAAATAATGGCCTCTCTAGAAGAAGCTGGGCAAGAAATAAAGATGCTAACTTTGCTATAAAAAGAGCAATGGAAATAAATCCTAAGTTAAAAATAACTATGCCAAATACGACAAATGATGATTTGATTAATAATTTGGAATTCTAAACTTGGACACATAAGATTCTAATTGAATGCGGGATCCTTAATTTTTTCTTATTTTTGTAACAAGTATGAAAAAAGCAATTCTTTTATTAGTGGTATTATGTGCTATTAAAGCACAATCACAAATTGCAATGGATAATACAGCCCCTTACAACACAGCAACTTACCTTATTAATAATATCTTATTAGGAGGAGGAATAGCAGTAACAAATCACTCTTTTATTGGAGATTCTAATCAAATAGGGTTTTTTAATGGTGTAAATTCAAATTTAGGCATTGATAGTGGTATTGTTTTAAGCTCTGGCAATATATTTGATTTAGTCGGGCCAAATGCAAATGGAAGTACAACAACATCTTTTTTGTTACCAGGAGATCCAACCCTTGATGCGGTAATTTTTCCTGATCTCACTAATGATGCTGCAGTATTAGAATTTGATTTTATCCCTACTTCTGATACAATTAGTTTTAAGTATGTTTTTGGTTCAGAAGAATATTTGGAATGGGTAAATAGTTTTAATGATGCTTTTGGATTTTTTCTATCAGGGCCTAATCCTACTGGAGGCAACTATATTGATCAAAATTTAGCAATAATTCCGGGGACAACTACTCCAGTTACTATTGATAATGTAAATAATGTTGTAAATGCAACTTATTATATTGATAATGGGGATGGATTTACCCCCCCACAAAGCACAGATACTACAGCTATACAATTTGATGGTTTTACAACTCCGCTTACTGCAGTTGCTGCTGTAAATTGTGGAGACACTTATCATATTAAATTAGTGGTAGCTGATGCTGTTGATAATGCATATGATTCAGGAGTTTTCCTAGAATCAGGCAGTTTTTCTTCATTAGAGCCTGGGGCAATTAGTATTCAAGTAAATACTACCGATGCTATGTGCAACGGAGATAGCAGTGGAACTGCTTCTATCTCTTGTATGCAAGGTGTTGTTCCACCATATACTATCAATTGGAATGGACAGGATCCTAATTTTTTATTAGCAGGAAACTATACAGTACATATTACTGATGCTAATGGAATTATCTCAACACAATTTTATGTTATAAATGAGGCTACTGATATTGTACAAAACTTAAGCTATAATGGAGTTTCTCTAAGTTCTAATGCTAGTGGAGGGACTCCTTCATATACATATTCATGGTTATTTAACAATGTTATAATTGGGAATACTATGAATTATTCACCGATACAAAATGGAGATTACATCTGTATTGTTATAGATGCAAATGGATGTACTGACACATCTGATATTATTAATGTAAATAATTTAGCAACTGGAATCAATGAGCTATTTAACACTTCATTAGTGATCTATCCTAATCCTTTTACTACCAGAACAACCATCAAACTTTTAGATTCTAATGATGTGCTAAATAATATCTCACTATTTGATTATGCAGGAAGAAAAGTAAAAACTATGAATGTAAATAGTGAAAATAATATTATAACTTTAGAGAAAGGAGATCTAACAAAAGGGATTTATATGTTATTTATTCAAACAGATAATTTTACTTCAACAAGCAAACTACTTATCCACTAATTAGTTTTATATAATATCCAAACTCGCTAATGTAATATTTAAGACTTCAATCACGAAATATTCTATTATTCTAAAATTATTTTCTTATTAATTATCCCGTAATCAGTACTTAGCTCAACAATATACACCCCACTTGAGTAATTAGAAAGGTCTATTTCTTTACTAATATTGCTTTTTTTAGTGATGATAGCATTATAAATATTTTCTCCTAAAATATTTTGAATACTCAATCTAGTAATTGCACTATTAAAAAATCTAATATTAACTACTCCAGTTGTTGGGTTTGGAAAAATAAATAATCCCCTCATGTCCCCCTCCTCCAAAGAACTAGGGAAAATATCTACTTGATAAAACACAGTGTCTGAGATACAGTTATTAGCATCAATTACAAAACAATAATAAATTCCATTAGAAATAGGATTAATTGAGACTGAATTATTGCCAAAAATATTAGATGAGTTTAGTATCGATCCATTCTGATTCCCTAGCTCAATAGTGTATGGAGAGAGACCTCCAGCTGCAAAAGCAGTTAAGGTAGCAACAGTGAAAGATAAATTTGCTAAGGGATCGCTAATCTCAACTTCTGTAATTAAAATTGAATCACAACCTAAAAAAGAACTAAATGTATCTGTATAAATACCATTATCATAATAAATATGTGAACCAACAACAACCGAATCACCAGAACATAATAATACATTCTGATTATTATTCACATTAGGAAATACTGATAAAATTGTATTTACAATACTATCACAACCATTAACTGTTTGCAATAAATCCGTATAAGAACCTGCATTATAATATATATTTCCACCAATAATTATACTATCACCATTACAAAGAGACAAGTTTTGAATAATATTTGAAATACTATCAATTGTTAAGTTTAATGTATCATTTTGTATACATCCAAATGCATTAGTACTTACATCTGTGTAAGTTCCGCTTGAAGTATAAGTTTGGCCATTTACTAACCAAATGTATGAATCACAAGCAGTTATAGTACTGGTATTTGATGTGTTATTATCAATTGTAGCTATCACTGTTGAGATATTAGAAATACATGATGCTTTTTTTACTTCCCAATCATAAAAGAAATAATAATATTCTACAGGAGCATTTGTTCCTGTTATTGAAACTATATCACTAATATTATATGGAAATACAGCACCTGAACTATTTCTATACATATCATTATTAGATCCCGACATTCCTAATTGCATATTATTTTGAACTGGCAAATCAAAGTTTAAATATACTCTTATTCCATTAGGAGAAGCAGGAATAAATACAGTTGTATCTTCTAATACTGCATTACTACTATTTCTTAGTTCAATTGTCCTAAATGCATCAGAATCAGCATAAACTAAAACAGAAACCAAAGTAGAAAGAGAATAATTATTAAATATCAAATATTTATTACCTTGATAGTAGCTACCAGAACCAAAGTTATTATCATTGGGGCCTCCAAATAAAGAAGCGAATTCGTAAACTGATTGTGCATAATATGAGGTAGTAGTATTTAAAACTGGAGTTGTAAATACCCCTCCTACACCTACAAGACTTTGTAAATTAATATCATCATACCAATTTATTGTTCCTACTGTAGTATTTGCAGTTAATACTAAAGAAGTATTTCCACATGCTGAAGCATCAGTAGTTTGTAAATTCATATCAATAATAGTAACAGCGCTATTAATAATTATACTATCAATACCATACTGGTTAGTAGTGGTGAGTTTAACATCAAAAACACCACTACCAGTATAATTGTGTATTGGGTGTTGATCGGTAGAGGTAGTTCCATCTCCAAAATCCCATAGCCAAGATAAAGGGCCATTAGTAGAAATATCAGTAAAAGATATAGTGGCATCACAGCTAATACTATCACTTATTTCAAACATGCTTATAGGGGGTGCTGATGGAAACACACACGACCAATCTGCTTCAAATCCTGTTCCATTTACAGCCTGATCAGAATGCAATAGCACTGTAATTGCACCACCAGTTGATACAATTATACCAGGGCTACCAGTTAGTGTGTTGCAGAATTGACCTAATGAAGGAGCTGTTGTATCAGCGCCATCAAATATCTCTAAATAATCCCAATTACAATATAAAGAGGAACTTGGAGCCTCTACATCAAATGAATTAAAAGTTAATGTAATTTGATTACTTCCAGGTGGCGCAATTGTAATCCAACAATCATTTTCATCATAATAATTACTAGTTGGACCTCCCACATCATAAAGTGTTCCGTTACATAATGTTTGTATATCTCCAGCGCCAGAAATTGGCAAAGTTGTAATACAAGCATTATTCTGATCAATATTAATAATGTGCTGTTTTAAAATACTATCCACACCAAGTGGTCCTGTAGCAATTAACTGTACCGAAAAAGTGCCAAAAGAAGTATATGTGTGTGTCGGATTTGTAGATAAAGATGTTGTTCCATCACCAAAATCCCAATAATAAGAATTAGAATAATAAGAATTATTTAAGAATGTAACATCAGCAGGGACATTACAAAAAACAGAATCGCTATACGAGAAATTAGCAGTTGGAGGAGAGGTAATTTGCAAATCAATATTCCAAAGCCCTCTTCCATAAGTTGCTGCAAATAATTTATTTGATTGATATTGAATCTCAAGTTCATTTACTATTACATTTGGCAAACTATTATTATTAAATTGATTCCAATCATTAAGTGTCGAATCTGAAATAAAAACTCCTAAATCTGTACCAATATATATTGTTTCTAAGTTATTAGTTGTATCTAATTCAATACAGTTTACAGGTATATTGGGCAGTGTCCCTGAAATATTTACCCAATTATTACCTCCATCAATAGTTTTATACACCTTCTCTCCTGCTGTATAACCAGAAAAAGTTACCCATACTTTATTTTCATCCGTTGGATGAACAATCACATAAGTAATATATTTATTTGGCAAATTATTATTAATCTGAGTCCAGCTTGTTCCTCCATTTGTAGTTCTAAAAATATTAGCATAATCTGTAATATAAATTACATCAGAGTTTGATTTAGAAAGCCCTATCTCATCTATCTTTCCTCCGTTAGTTTCGCCATTTGTAATTGTATTCCAATTATTTCCTCCATCTATAGTTTTATATAATTCATCATATCCAGCATAAATAATATTAGGATTATTCTTATCTAATTCATAAGGAGTCTCCCATGCCCCATTATTTGATGGCGCTATTGATGAAAAGCTATTACCACCATTAGTAGACTTTCTAATTGCACCATAATATACTTCACCATACATAATATTAGAGTTGGTATAATCAATAATACATTCCATACCATCACCTCCTATGACAGCATCCCAATTTAAATTTGTTTTTAACAAGGTCCCATTGTCTTGAGCTCCCGTTATCACCATATCTTGTACTGTTTGTGATACTCCTAAGCTATAAAACTGAGTAATATGCAATCCATCAGAGATATCTTCCCAGTTTACTTCATCAGTTGAATAATAAAGACCTCCATCATTACCTGAATAAATAGTCCCATTAAGTGGATTATATTTTAACATATGTTCATCAGCATGCATATAATCTGCACCTCCACTACCTGTCCAATGAGTATTAAGATTCCAATTAACCCCTCCATTTGTAGATTTCCAAGTATTTATTCCTCCCACAAATAAAATGTTCTCATTTGTAGGTGAAACTGCAAATGCTAAATCATACCAAGCTTGCCCATCATTATCAGTTCCATTTGATGACCACCCTAAGAGATTAGGAGTATTAGACTGTTGAGTCCATGTTAAGCCTTCATCCGATGATTTATAGACACCATAAAAGCCATTATTATTATTTCCAAATAGAGCATAAACAACCTGAGGGTTATTTGCAGTAACTGCAACACAGGCTCTTACAACATCATTTATAGGTGGTAAACCGCTACCTGCCTGACTCCAATTTACACCATTATCAGATGATTTATATACTGATGTACTTCCTTTTGATGCTCCATAAATAATATTCGTGTTTGTTGGATGGAACTCAATATCAGTCATATTTACACCAGAATAAGTAAGCACAAATGAAACTCCAGCATCAACTGAACGATAAATACCATTACTAGTAGCAACAATAATAATATCTGTATTTGAGGGATCAATCAAAACTCTATTCCCTTTATAATAATTTGTAACATTAAATGATAATCCCGTTATATTAAATGTACTCCCTCCATCAATTGATTTCATCAAGCCATAAGAATAAGTGTCACCACCATCTCTATCACCAGTAATAATATAAATATCATCGGGATTAGAAGGGTTAATGGCAATATCCGACACTCCTAAATTAGTTAGAAAATCCGTCGTAGTACTCCAAGTTTGCCCATTATTTAACGATTTCCAAAATCCGCCAGCAGGAGCTCCAACATAAATAATATTAGAATCTGTTGGATGAAAGGCAATGGTATTTACCCTACCTATTCCCCTTTTAGTTCCACTTGATTCTAAAGGTACATTATCAGGGCCTACTTGTTCCCAAACATTAGGAGGCAACATTAAAAACTGATTATTTGCTTCTTGTAAAATATTATATTCCTCAACTAAAATGTCAGGATGCTGCACTCCATCAGGGAATACTCTAGGTGCAATAAAATTCTCCCATCTTTTAAATTGCTTCCAACCTTTGCCTTTTTCAATAGTTCTATTTTCCCAATAATCTTCAAACTCTTTTTGAGTATCATAAAAGTTATTATTTGGATCTTGCATGTTTTCAATCCAACTTTGTGAGTATATAAATGTCGGGAAAAATAGAAATAATAAAATCTTTTTCATCAATTTAATTCTTTGTGCAAACTTAATGAAAAACAAAGTGCAAAAAAAATTAGATGTTATTTACTTACATACTCAATCTCTCTAATTGTTTGTTTTAAAGTGGAGAGCATATTAGGAACTTCATTTGGAAGAATAACAAATGAAAGCATTCTATTACAAGATTTCTGGAAGTAATACATTTTATGTTCACTTGTGCATTTTGTATCTTTAATCTGAATTTTTATTTTATTCTTTTTATAAACAAAATTGAATAAAGAGCTTTCTAAAGATGAGCCAACTTCCAAAGCTTCAAGTGCATCTATAAAATACATTAATTCTTCTTTTGATAAAGACGTAATCCATTTACATTTAGCAAAATCTTTTGATGATTTATTTTCAGCTTTTAAAACAAAGGAGATACTATTATCTAAGATTTGTTTTTCAAATAGTATTGTTTTTGCATTTTTCTCATATGTATTAATACTAATTATATATTTTTTTATCAGCTCTTGTGGAAATAACAGAATAGAACTAAGAATTGCAACTGGTAAAAGTATTTTTTTCATAATAACAGGGGTTTTTTGATTACACATTATTAATTACGAATATTATAAATATTAGTTACAAAAAACTCTCAACTTTAAACAGTTCTTTCCTTCTTCTCTGTCAAAATCAACAAACCTAAAAATGTAATAACGCCATTAAAAATTAACAATTCAAAACCAAAAGGGATGTATAAGTTTAAAAGATAGCAAATAAGCGGAGATGCAATTGCAACTAAAGGCACAAACTTATCTTTAACTTTATATTTTGTAAAAAGCCCAAACGAAAACATTCCAAGTAATGGTCCATAAGTATAACCAGCTACAGTAAATAAAGATTTAATTACACTTTGATCATTAATAGCATTAAATATCAAAATTACACCTAATAGAATAAAAGAAAATAATAAATGAACATATTTTCTAATTTTAATTTGTTGTTCTGGATCTTGCCTTTCAAATTCAATAATATCAACACAAAAAGCAGTAGTCAAAGAAGTTAATGCCGAATCTGCACTAGAGTAAGCGGCGGCAATTATTCCAACAATAAATAGAATCCCAACATATATTGGCAAACCTGAATTTAAAGCAATATTTGGAAACAACATATCTGCATTTTCAGGCGGGATTATATTAAACGTATCTGAATATATATAAAGTAATGCTCCTAGAGATAAAAATATAAGATCAACAAAAATCAATATTCCACTAAAAACTGTCATATTTTTTTGCGCATCTTTTAAATTCCTGCAACTAAGATTTTTTTGCATCTGGTCTTGATCTAATCCAGTCATCACAATAGCCATAAACATACCAGAGAAAAACTGTTTAAAAAAGTATTTTTTATCTGTCCAATCATCAAAAAAGAAAGTTCTTGAATAATCTGATTCATTAATTAAAACAAAAACAGATGAAAAATTTAAATCCATTTTCTGCATCAATGTATAAGCAATAATAATAACTGTAGATAACATAAATGTGGTTTGCAATGCATCTGTCCAGATAATTGTTTTCATTCCACTTCTATACGTATACAGCCAAATTAGTGATATTGTAATACTGACTGTGATGTAGAACGGAATATTCCATGATTCAAAAATGGCAAATTGTAAAACTGTAGCAATTAAAAAAAGTCTAAATGATGCCCCAATTGTTCTCGAAAGTAAAAAAAATAAAGAACCAGTTTTATAACTACTATTTCCAAATCTATCTCTTAAATAAGTATAAATTGAAGTTAATTCAAGCTTATAATAAAGTGGTAATAGTATTCTTGAAATAATAAAATAACCACAAAAAAACCCAAAAACCATTTGCATGTAAGAAAACTGACTAGAGGCAACCCAACCAGGAACAGAAATAAATGTAATACCTGATAGTGTGGTACCAATCATTCCATAAGCTATAATATACCAAGGAGAGGTCCTATTGCCTCTAAAAAAAGTTTCATTACTATCATTCTTTCCTGTTAAATAAGAGATAAGAAAAAGTAATAAAAAGTATAATAAAATTACACTTATTAATAAACTTGAAGACATAAAAATAGTTTTTCACAAAACTAAAAGTTTTAGGCATTAATACTAACTTTGCAACTATGAATTTTCCATCTAAACTTATTGAAAATGCAGTTAAGCAATTATCTAGCTTACCAGGAATTGGTCGTAAATCTGCTTTAAGATTAGTGTTACACATGCTTAAAAAAGACAAATTATCAGTAGAGCAATTTGGAGATGCATTCATTCAGTTAATTAATAGAATCAATTATTGCTCAAGATGTTACAGCATCTCTAATTCTATACTTTGTGAGATTTGTACTAATCCTAAAAGAGATGCAGAAATCATTTGTGTAGTAGAAGATATTCGTGTAATGATGGCAATTGAAAGCACCATGCAATATAAAGGAGTTTACCATATACTTGGAGGCTTAATTTCTCCTATAGATGGTGTTGGCCCTAGCGACATCAGAATAGAAGAACTAATCGCCAGGATAGCAAGCGATAATGTCAAAGAAATTATTTTTGCATTAAGTACAACTATGGAAGGTGACACAACTAATTATTACCTTTTTAGAAGATTGAAAGACTATGATATCAAAATATCATCAATTGCAAGAGGAATTGCTATTGGCGATGAACTAGAATATACTGATGAAATCACTCTAGGAGCTGCTATATCTAGCAGAACACCTTATTCTGAGTAAGTTAGACTAATAATGCACTACTCCTAAAAACTCAGCATTAAAAAGAAACTAGTTTACTTTCTTTTCTTAATTTTACCCAAAATTTAAAACTATGACAAGAGTTGAGCTTATAATGCCCAAAATGGGTGAAAGTGTTTCAGAAGCAACTATAATCTCATGGAGCAAGAATATTGGTGATATGATTGCGCTTGATGAAACAATCATAGAAATTGCTACTGATAAAGTAGACTCTGAAGTTCCTTCAACACATGAAGGAAAATTAGTTGAAATGCTTTTTGCAGCTGATGATGTTGTTCAAGTTGGCGAACCATTTGCTATCCTAGAGACTAAAGAGGGAAATGCTACTCCTGCTGTAAGTGAAGCTATTCCGGTACCAGTTGCAGCAAAAACTATTGAAAAAACAACAACAAAAGCTGTAAAATCTCCCAATACCATAATTAAAAATACTGGAGATCGATTTTATTCTCCACTTGTAAGAAGTATGGCTTCTAAAGAAGGTATTGAAATAAGCGAACTAGCAACTATTCCTGGAACAGGAAAAAACAGCAGAGTTACTAAATCAGATATGCTTGCTTATTTACAAACTAGAGGCGCATCCCCTACACCAACTTCTTCAGTAACCCCAACATCTAAAACACCTGAGACTCCATCATATACTAAAGTAGACATCCCAAATTCTGGTGGTACAGAAATTGTTGAAATGGACCGAATGAGAAAGCTTATTTCTGCTCATATGACTCTTTCAAAAGCAACTTCTGCACACATTACATCATTTGTTGAAGCAGATATGACAAATATCGTAAACTGGAGAAACTCTGTAAAAGATGACTTTAAGAAAAAAGAAGGACAAAATATCACTTTTACTCCTATTATTATTGAAGCTATGTCAAAAGCTGTTAAAGATTTCCCAATGATTAATGTTTCTGTTAAAGAAACAAACATTCACATTCATAAGAATGTAAATATAGGTATGGCTACCGCCCTTCCTGATGGGAATCTAATTGTTCCTGTAATTAAGGAATGTCAGAATAAAAATCTAATTGGTATTACGAAATCAGTAAATGACTTAGCAACAAAAGCTAGAAGCGGTCAGTTAAAACCAGATGACATACAAGAAGGAACAATTACCATGACTAATGTTGGCACTTTTGGGAACCTTATGGGGACTCCTATTATAAACCAGCCTCAAGTAGCAATTATGGCTTGTGGCATCATCAAAAAGAAACCTGTTGTATTAGAAAACAAATATGGTGATGTAATTGCTATCCGTCACATGATGTTCTTATCTTTATCATATGATCATAGAGTTGTTGATGGAGCACTTGGAGGACAATTTGTAAGAAGAGTTGCAGATTACTTAGAACAATTTGATATAAATATTATAGTTTAAAATACAGTTCTTAGTTATACTAAAATTTTACTTTCTCATTATGAATTTAAAACTAAAAAAGCCAATTGTATTCTTTGATCTGGAAACAACAGGAGTGCAAATAGCAACAGACAGAATCGTAGAAATAGCTATACTAAAAGTATTTCCAAATGGTAATACAGAAAGTAAAACCTGGCTAATAAACCCCAGTATCCCTATTCCTGCAGAAACAACAGCTATACACGGAATATCAGATGAAAAGGTAGCCAATGAACCCAAGTTTAAAGAACTAGCTCCAGAAATTTTAGAACTAATAGATAATTGCGATTTAGCAGGGTATAATTCTAATAAATTTGACATCCCACTACTTGCTGAAGAGTTCTTAAGAGTTGGAATTGACTTTGACATAACAAATAGAAAAACTATTGATGTACAAAACATATTCCACAAATTGGAACAAAGAACCTTGATAGCAGCCTACCAATTTTATTGCAATAAAGACTTAACAAATGCACACTCTGCAGAAGCAGACACAACTGCTACTTATGAAGTATTATTAGCTCAATTAGATAAATATGAAGAATTAAAAAATGATGTTGATTTTCTTGCTGATTTCTCAAAAATAGGCGGAAAATTTGCAGATATGGCAGGGTTTATTAGATTTAATGAAAAAGGGGAAGAAATATTAAGTTTTGGAAAGTATCGTGATGTAACTTTAGCAAAAATATGGCATGATAATCCTGGGTATTTCTCATGGATCAATCAAGCAGATTTTCCTTTATATACCAAAAATGTAATGAAGAATTTTGCCATAAAAATGAAATTACAAAACAAATTTAATTCCTAACATGAAAATCATTTGTATAGGGAGAAATTATATTAAGCATGCTAAAGAATTAGGAAATGTTATCCCTACTGAGCCCTTATTCTTTCTAAAGCCTGAAACAGCAATTCAACCCAAAAGACATCCATTTTTTATTCCCCATTTTTCTAATGATATACACTATGAAGTAGAATTAGTTATAAAAATTAATAAAGCTGGGAAACATATTGAAGAAAAGTTTGCCCATAAATACTATTCAGAAATTGGCTTAGGAATTGATTTTACGGCTCGTGATATACAGCAAGAATGCAAATCAAAAGGACTCCCTTGGGAAAAAGCAAAAGGATTTGATGGGTCTGCACAAATCAGCAGTACTTTTATTAATAAATCTGATTTAGATCTTCATGATATTTCTTTCTCTCTAAATAAAAATGGAGAGCAAGTTCAGTTAGGAAATAGTTCTGAAATGATATTTGATTTTGATGAAATAATATCTTACCTATCAAAATTTTATTCTTTAAAAATTGGAGATCTTATTTATAGCGGCACTCCGGAAGGAGTAGGAAAAATAGAAAAAGGAGATATCTTAAATGGTTTTATTGGGGAAAAAGAAATGTTTAAGGTTGTAGTGAAGTAAGCTATCAAAAAAAGCTCATTTTATAAGTAGTACTTACCCTTCCTTTACTGATGTCAATAAGCTTTCCTTTTATCATTCTTTTTCTTAACGGAGATATTTTGTCGGTAAATAAAACCCCATTGATATGATCATACTCATGCTGGATAACACGAGCTGCTAAGCCATCAAAAGTATCCGTATACTTTTTAAAATTCTCATCAAAATACTCAATAGTAATAGAAGATTTTCTAGTTATATCTTCTCTTATATCTGGAATAGATAAACAACCCTCATTAAAATCCCATTCCTCTCCTTTTTCTTCAATTATTCTAGCATTTATAAATACTTTTTTAACGACCTGCTCTTCTGACTCTTCCTCATCATTTACAAATGGTGTTGTATCAATCAAAAACAATCTAATAGACTTATTAATTTGAGGAGCGGCTAATCCCACCCCACTAGCCTCATACATTGTTTCCCACATATTAACTAATAAAGAATCTAACTCGGGATACTTAGCTGTAATATTTTCTCCTTTCTTTCTTAAAATGGGCGATCCAAAAGCTACAATTGGCAATATCATTATAAAATTGAATCAATGATTTTATCAATACTCATTCCTTCAGCTTCTGCTTTATAATTTTTGACAAGCCTATGCATTAAAATAGGTTTAGCAACAGCTTTAACATCTTCAATGTCAGGAGAATATTTACCATTTATTGCAGCATGACATTTTGCTGCCATTATCATATATTGTGATGCTCTTGGTCCAGCTCCCCACTCAATATACTCTCTTACCACATCAGCTGTTTTATCAGAGTTTGGTCTTGTTTTTACAACTAAACCTACTGCATATTGCAATATATTATCAGTAATTGGCAATTTAGTAATTGCCTCCTGGAACCTTAGAATATCATCCGCTGAAATAATAGTATTTAAAATAATATCCTGCTTAACTGTTGTCTTCTTTACAATTTGTAATTCCTCCTCATATGAGGGATAGTCTAAAACTACATTAAACATAAATCTATCAAGTTGTGCTTCAGGTAATGGGTAAGTGCCCTCTTGCTCAATAGGGTTTTGAGTAGCTAACACAAAAAACGGTTTGTCTAATTCATATTTTCTTCCTGCATTTGTAACAGAACGCTCCTGCATAGCTTCTAGCAAAGCGGATTGAGTTTTAGGAGGGGTTCTGTTAATCTCATCAGCTAAAATAATATTAGAGAATAAAGGACCTTTAATAAACTTAAATTCTCTTTTCTCATCTAATATCTCAGCACCAACTATATCTGAAGGCATTAAATCTGGAGTAAACTGAATACGGTTAAAATTAAGCCCTAATGAATTTGCAATTGTTTGCACCAAAAGGGTTTTAGCCAAACCCGGAACCCCAACTAACAGACAATGTCCATTACAAAAAATAGAAATTAATACTTTCTGAACTACATCATCTTGTCCAACAATAACCTTTCCTATTTCATGCTTAAATTCATTGTACTTTACAACAAATTCATCAATAGCCTTTACTTCATCACTCATATTATTTTACCCATTTATTTTTAAACGAACAGTTTAAAATATCATCATTAATTTTAATATATGTTTTATTTATTGTTTCTTGAATCCACTCCATTAACTCATCTTGCTTTTTAATATTTATAGCAAAATCCTTAATCATGGGGAAATCATCAACTAAATTAGCTGTATGAGACTCTATCCTCTTATTAAGTTTTAAGATTCGATAAGCTTGTGTTTCATCAGCCATCTGCATAACTGTAGGAGAAGAAATCTCATCAACCCTTAATTTTTCAACTGTATATTTTAGTCCCGGAGCCATATCCTCTATAGTATGCATAGTTGACATAGTATTGGGATTTAATAATAAACCCCCATTATTCTCACTCTCATCATCACTATATTTAGTAATTGCGTCCTCAAAAGTAATTTTTCCATCTTTAATTTCTTTTTCAATCTCTTCAATTTTAAGTTTTGCATTATGTAGAGCAGTCGAACTAACTTTAGACTTTATTAAAATATGACGAACATTAATTTGCTCCCCTCTCCGTTGAATTAATTGAACAATATGAAACCCGAATTGAGACTCTATTACTTCTGATATTTCCCCCTCTTTTAATCTAAAAGCTGCTCTTTCAAACTCAGGGACTAAATCTCCTCTATTAACAAACCCAAGCTCACCGCCTCTAGAAGCAGAACCAGGATCATCAGAATACAAAGTTGCTAACATTTTAAAATCCTCACCTTTATATACTCGCTCTCTAAAGCCATTCAGTTTATCTCTTAATTTATCTTTTTGCTCATCAGAAATCTCTGGCCTTATAACTATCTGTGTTACTTCCACTCTAGTCGGTACTTGAGGGATATCCGATTTTTTTTGATTATTAAAGAAATCTCTAACTTCAGCAGGGGTTATTTTCACATCAGAAACAATGGATCCTTGCACTTTTTGAGCCAATAACTGATCCTTTATTACTTTACCAAGCTCTAATTCAATCTCAACTTTTGATTTTCCAAAATATTCTTCTACTTTTTCAACAGAACCTAATTGACTTTCAAAATAATTTAACCTTTTTTCAATTTCAGCATCAATATCTTCATCAGATACGACTACACTATCTATTTTAGCCTGATTTATAAGAAGCTTCTGGAATAAGATATCCTCAATTATCTCGCACTTTGCTTCTTCTGATTTCATATTCCCTTGCGATAAATATTGCAAATATTGTGATTCAACATCTGATTTAAGCACTATCTCATCTCCAATTATTACTTCAACCTTATCAATTGATTGCGCATTAATACTTAATACGAAAAAACTAAAAACAACTATCTTAAAAATTTTATCCATTAGTAAATCTTTATTTTTTTCTTTACTAAAGCATTTTGATACAATTCATCTTCTAATTGCTTTAAATATTTTATTTTCTTTTTATTAAGAAGGACATCCTTAATTTTGTCTCTTTCAACAGCTAACGGGCTCCTACTCCCTTTTATTTGATAGTCTTTGATAAAAATATAATATCTAAAAGTTTCGTTCTCAAAAAAAACACCTTTTGTATTTCTTAAAAAGGATTCTTCATCATCAATCAAATCAGGCAATTTATTATTAAAAATTGAAAAATATTGCCATTTATTATATTCAAGAAAATATTCTTTTGAAAATTGCTGACAATAATCTTCCAAATCCTCAATAGCAGTTTCTTTTTCTGATTTATACAATTTATCCAGCAAATTTAAATTAGGAGCTAGTTTATCAACTACAATAAACCTTCCTTTAAAAATATTTTTACTTAATTTCAATTCATCTTTATACTGCTCATAATAATCTTCAATTTCAGATAAAGCAATTGCGGTATCAAAATTCTGATTTAAGAGTTCTTGTTGATATTCATAAATTAATAGCGATGCTCTATAATCCTCAATTTGCTTTTCATACTTTAACAAATCTGTGCTTAAATTCAGCTCTGCATGAGTGATCATAAGTTCTTTTCTAATCCAATCATTCATAAATTTTTCCACAAAATATACAGAATCATCAATATGATTTGGCATATCATCTATCACATCAGACAAAAGCAAATCTTTCTCATGAAAACTCGCAATTACCCTATCTTCCTCTCTAGAGGAACAAGATGAAAATAACAAAGGTATTACGAACATGACAAATAACTTCTTCATCAAAATATTACTTAATTAATGAATAAAGAGCCTCCATATTTATTTTTACAGAATATTTTAATTTTAAATTAACAAGCCATTCTTTTTCTAAAGTGTTTTGATAATCAGAAATAACTTTGCCTCTCGTTTCATTTAGCTCCTTAACACCTGCGGGTAGTATTTGATGGATGTCAACTAAAATATATGACCCATCTTTCAACATAATATCCTTAGCTATTCCTTCTTGCCAATCAAGATTATCAATATATTCATTTTCCCCTTTTATAAATTTCTTGGCATTTATTTGCAAACTTAAAGGAGCATTAGTATTTATTTCTTTTAATATCTCGGCATCAGTAATATTACCTCTATTTTTTTTATAAATATTCCTTTTAACCATCTTAGCTGTTGCTAAATCAATACAACTATAAATTGTAGCATCAACTCTTTCAGGCCAAGTATACTTAAATTGATTAGCAGTGAAAAAAGCTTGTAATCCAATAGTATCTTCGACTGCTTTTGTCCATACTTTTTTATTTGTTAAATCAAATAACAGAATCCCTTCTCTATATTCTTTAAGTAAGGCTTTGTACTCAGGATATTTTTCTTCCAATTTACTATCTTCATAAATTAGTAGCTGCTCATCAACAAAATCAGTGTACATCTGATCAATATCACTTCCTACAGATTGATTTTCTAAAATATAATTTGCAAAATCATTAACTGAAACAGCAACACCATTAATAGTTAAAAGTGTAGCATTATTTACAGATGAAACAACAAAATTTCCTGCCATAACCTTTAAAGCAGCTCCTTTTCTAAAGGAAGCATATACTGCTGCTCTATTACGAACTTGATAAGAATTATGAAGTTTTTCATAAAGCGCTTTCTGACTCAATGCACCTCTGCTATCTTTCTCAATCATTCTTTTTAAATCAGACTCAATCTCAGAGAATTCAGGAATAGGAGTCTTCTCAATTAATTTAATAATATGCCAACCATAATCAGTTAAAAAAGGATCAGAAATATCTCCAATGTTATTAAGAGCAAATGCAATACTTTCAAATTCTGGAACCATCTTGCCCACCCCAAAAGCTGGCAAACTACCTCCCTTTACAGCAGTTGCCCTATCTTCAGAAAATCTTTCAGCAACATCTGAAAATTCTTCACCACTTTTTAACAAGTCCATTACTTTATTTATCTTGTCATTAGCTTCATTAATTCTATTTTTATCAGCCCCCTCTCCTGTTTTAAACATAATATGCGCTACCTTAACTTGCCCTACAGCATCTCTTCTATTATTTACTTGGATTAAATGATACCCATATTTTGTTTTAACAGGCATTGAGATCTCCCCAATTAAAGTTTCATATGCTGCAGTTTCAAAATCATACACCATCATAAAAGCTGTGAAATAGCCTAGATCCCCTCCATTAGATACAACTGATTGATCATCAGAGCTATTCTTAGCAGCTTCAGAGAAAGAGACCTTACCATCAATAATAGATTCTCTTATTTTTAAAGCTTTATTATATGCTGCTTTTTCATCTTTATCGCTTGCTTTTTCATCTACTGATATTAAAATATGACTTGCATTGACATCTGTTTTCATTCTGTCATATGACTCAGTAAGCATCTGAGCATCAAACTCATTGTTTTTTAAATATGGTTTTGCCAATTGCTTCCTATAACCTTCTAATTCCGTAATAAAAGAATGATTAGTATCCAACCCTAATTCTTCAGCTTCTCTTACCTTTAATTTAAAATTCACAAAAAGATCCATATACTCCTCCAAATACTCTTTTGTTATTTCTGCATTATGATTATTTTTATAAAAAATACTTTTAAACTCTTCTAATGAGATATTTTTATCTGCAATTGTTAATACATCCTGAGCACTTAATACCGTAACAAATACGCTTAAAACAAAACTTAGCACTACTCTTTTCATTATTCTAATTTTAATTAATTTATTTTCTACTATAATTTGGCGCTTCTCTAGTAATAGTAACATCGTGAGGATGGCTTTCAACAACACCTGCAGTTGTGACTTTTAGGAATTTAGCTTTACTTAAGTCATTTATTAAAGCAAAGCCTGTATATCCCATTCCTGCTTTTAGCCCTCCAATCATTTGATGAATAACTTCACCAAGAGTTCCTTTATAAGCCACCCTTCCTACAATCCCTTCAGGAACTAATTTCTTAATGTCTACCTCGTCACTTTGAAAATATCTATCTTTTGAGCCCTTTTCCATAGCATCAATTGAGCCCATTCCTCTGTAAGCTTTAAACTTTCTGCCTTCAAATATAATTGTTTCTCCTGGAGCCTCTTCAACACCTGCAATAATTGATCCTAGCATTACAGTATTTGCCCCACCCACTAAAGCTTTTACAATGTCACCAGAGTATCTTATACCTCCATCAGCAATAAGTGGAACATTGTTTTTCTGAGTTACTGTAGCAACATCCATTATTGCAGTAAGCTGAGGAACTCCAATTCCTGCTATGATTCTTGTTGTACAAATAGAACCAGGTCCAATCCCTACTTTTACAGCATCAGCCCCAGCATCAATTAATGCTTGTGCAGCAGCTCCAGTTGCAATATTACCAACTACAACATCTAAATCAGGAAAAGTAGATTTTACTTTCTTTAAAACATCAATAACCCCTTTAGTATGCCCATGAGCTGTATCAATAATAATTGCATCAACTGAAGTTTTTGCTAAAGCTCCCACTCTTTCTAATACATCAGTAGTTACTCCAACAGCTGCTGCAACTCTTAATCTTCCATATTTATCTTTACACGCATTAGGACGCAATCTATTCTTTATGATATCTTTAAATGTAATAAGTCCAACTAATTTATTATCAGCATCTACAATCGGTAATTTTTCTATTTTATTATCTTTTAAAATACTTTCAGCATTTTCTAAATCACTTAAGTTCGCGGTAATTAATTCTTCTGTAGTCATTACTGATGATATTGAAAGGCTCATATCTTTCTCGAATCTTAAATCTCTATTCGTGACAATCCCTAAAAGATGTGAATGCTCATCAACAATAGGAATTCCTCCAATTTTATTTTCATGCATTATTGCAAACGCATCTCCAACAGTTGCTGACATAGTTAAAGTAATTGGATCAAGAATCATTCCACTTTCAGAACGCTTTACTTTTCTTACCTCAAATACTTGCTGCTCAATACTCATATTCTTATGAAGTACTCCAATACCTCCTTCTTGAGCAATTGCAATAGCCATCTTTGATTCTGTCACCGTATCCATTGCAGCAGCAACTAAAGGAATATTTAAAGTGATATTTTGAGTAAATCTTGTAGAAGTATCTACCATATGGGGAAGCACTTCCGAATAAGCTGGGACTACTAAAACATCATCATAAGTTAGTCCTTCTTTTAATACTTTGTTACTCATAACTAGAAAATTAAAAATTATGCAAAATTAACATTTTATAAAATATAAATAGCCCCTAAAAAGAGACTATTTATATTTATAGTAAATCTATTATCTTACTATAGTAATTACATCCGTTTTCTCTGTTAAATTTCCTACACCATTCAAAAATTGAAGATGATATACATAATTTCCATTTTGAACTTGCGCACCCTTATAACTACCATCCCAACCTTTTTGAGGATTATCTGTTTCAAATATTTTTTCCCCTGATCTATTGTAAATAGAAAACAAATACCCTTCTTCAGAAACAAAATATGTTACTGGCCTAAATACTTCATTATGTTCATCTCCATTAGGAGTAAAAGTATTAGGCACAAAAATTACTGGTGTTTGAGAAATACAAACAATATTTGAAAAACTTCCTCCAGTAGTTGAGCCATAAGGATTTGCAATCCCTTCAATTGCTTCTATATAATAACAAAACCGACCATTCCCATCTCCAAATTCAGTTACGACATCAATAAACTCTAATGGATTATTTGGATAATTAACTCTATCCCAAACATATAAGGGAAGTAAATTATATGGTTCTCTATTAACTGATCTATATAAACGATATTCTGATACATCACCTAACCATTTGTCATATTCATTAAATACTAAAGTATTAGTATACTCACCTGCTAAAGAAGGAGGGTGAGAATAATCAATATTTATTTCAGCTTCTAATAAAATCGTTTGAGCAAATGAAGTGTCATTTAAATATGCTGGTAAATCATAAGGTGGAGCACTAAGAGTTTCTCCACAAGTATCTACTGGATAAATCTCATACTGATAGAAATCATCGTTGGTTAACACATCTTTATCATTAAATAAAATTGGACTAGAGGCTGAAAAACTAACTTCCCCAATTTTGAAAAAATTATCATCTTCTCGTAGTGAGCGATAAACATCATACCTATCAATTACTGCAGATATATCTACAATACAACTCAAATCAACAGAACCATCATCATGATTAATTGAAGCATATTCAATATAATTAAATAGTGGTTTATTAGCTAGTGCAATATTTAAATTCAACGTATTAGAGACTGCTTTAAAAGTGGAGTCATTATTATACGCTTCAACAACAACGCTGTAAGAAGCTAGTGAAGAAATATTCTCAATTACTAATTCAGTAGTGACTGATTGTAACCTGATAGTTGTGTTAATCACATTTCCATTAGAATCCGTTTCAGAAATCAAAACATTATAATGATGAGTTCCGCCAAGCCAGTTAATATAATCATTCCAATCCAATGATATAGAATAATCACAAGCATTAGAACTATTTGTCAAGAAAATAGAATTATGAATTAACGACCTTACTCTAGCATTGCCACAAGTATCAATAGCTTTAACACTAAAATTTTCAAAAGTATTTTCTGCTAAAGAATTCTGGTAAACATAAGAATTGAAAGCAGAAGACACAGTGTCTAAGGTAATCCATGCTCCATTAGAATCTTGCCAATAGATAATGTAGAAATCAGCACCTGCAGATGACTCCCAACTAACAACAGATTTCCCTAAATTATTAACAGATACATCTTTAATTATTGGAGTCACAGGAGATAATGTATCTTGCAAATGAGTTACACCTATAGATGATTTTGATACACAACCACTTGCATCAGATATTTCCACATAAAACTTTGGTACATAATCACAATTATCACCATCCATTTGATAAAATAAATCTGGAGTATTTGCAATAATAACATCTGAATTATTAATATTTATATAATGTAAATCATAATTGGTAGATGATGATGGAAACAATGGGTCATGTATTGGATTCCAATCTAGATCTGCTGTAACACCAAAATTAATTGCAGTAGCATTCATCAAAATAGTTGTTAAAGTATCTGAAAATAATAAAGAATCGCTACCTCCACCTAAATTTACTCCGCAAGTTACCGTACCTAAAAGATAATAATAACTTTTTGAAATATGAGCATCAGATCCAGGATGATAATAATTAGTATCCGGATAGAAAGTACTATCAATTAGTGCATAGGGGCCTCCTAATTGTTTAGAATGATAAATCTCATATTTAATATTTGTATCTACTACTCCCGGTGGGAAATAATAAAACAAATCAACTCCACCACTTTCATCAACAGATAGACATCTCAGGTCTGGCTGAGGAGGAACTACATTAATAGTAATGGTAGCAATTACAATTCCATTTGCTGGACAAAAATCATCATAAGATTTTAAATTAAAAGTATATGCCCCTCCTTGTCTACCACATCCATAATCTTGCATATGATCACAATTAGATTGCCATAAGAAATCACCAGAGATATTTCCCGGTGATGAAGAGGTCACAATAAAGGTAGCAAGGTTACTCAACGCCAATAAAGGATCCAACTGACCTCCCTCAACTTCTAAAGATAAATTTTGCATATTACCTGTTGAGTTTATATCATCATCTGTTGCAACAACCGAAAAACTAACCAACTCCCCTGCCATAACAGTAGTTTCATATGAAGGAAGTCCTGTTGATGGATTAAAGCTTGTAATCCAATCCTGAGGTCCTAAAGGGGGTGTAATTATTGGAGGTGAATTTTGTGCGCCATTTGGTAATGTTCCACAGGATATGAGAGCTACATTAACATCTCTAAATACTTCCGCAACTATTTGCCCACACTTAAATGCAGCAACCTTTACACAAGTAACAAATACTCCAGAAGTATTTGATAAAAATGAAATCTCACCATTTTCATTATCTAAAGTAGGGCCTCCTGGAATTGGAGAATTAACAGAATAAGGTGGCGTAAAGGCTAATGCCGTTAGACTAGGATTAGCAGGATTATAGCTAAAATTAGCACCTAAAGGTTCAGCCCAACTATAACTCAATGAATCAAGCTCAACATCAAAAGCAAGATGACTATAAGAGAATGGGTATCCTGTACAAAGAATTGATTTTGGTCTTTCTTTAAAGATTGGAGAATTATCATGGCACATATTACCGTTAGGGAAAATAACCCCACTAGGGTCAGTATAAGGATACATTACTGATCTTATAGTCCAATCATCATCATTCATTCCTTGTGTAAGCAAACTACTTCTACAGCAACTTCCCCATGTAAAATGCCAACCAGCAGCAGGAGGGGTACCAGTTATATTAATGGGGTCAGAAACATAAATCCATTCCCGAATAGCGCCAAATTGATTATTTGGCTGATTATCACAATTATAACAAGGTGTAGAACCAGCAACGCCAGTTAAAGAAATATCATTTGTATCTAAGAAATTCATGCAAATTTGTGCTAATGTAGCATTATTATGTACAGTTATATATTCAGCACAAGACCCAAAGTAAAAATCAATACCATCACAATCTTGATAAATATGCATATAAAAAGTATACTTACCATAATGAGGACTTAACGGATCAGTATCACATTCCCAAGTTATTTCTCCTCCCACAAAATGAGATGCTGATAAATTCAGTGTTAATATGGATATTAAAAATGAAAATAGGAACTTCTTCATCTAAAATTATAATTTTCTACAAAGATATGAAAACTTAATTTATTTTAAATGCATTGTCACATAATTAACCCTTATAATTCAACATAATACTACAATTGAAAAGTTGTTCTCTTAGCTGCTCTTTCAAATTCTTCTATAATTTGAGACATAATATCAGCTACAGGCATAATTTCTTTTATCATGGCCGAAACTTGCCCAATTTCTAACTCACCCTCAATCAAGTCGCCATCAAACATTCCTTTTTTTGCTCTACCTCTACCTAATAATTGCTTTAACTCTTCATACGTAGCATTTTTTGCATATGCTTGTTGAATTTGATTATAAAAACCATTTTTCATTAAGCGAACAGCTGTTAATTCTTTTAGAGTTAAAATAGTGTCATTTTCGACAGCTTTTACTATTTTATTTTTAAAATTAATATGTGCTGAACTTTCCTTTGATGCAGCAAATAAACTCCCCATCTGTACGCCATCAGCTCCCAATACCATAGCTGCCAACATTGCTTTTCCACTGCCAATTCCACCTGCCGCAATTAGTGGAATATCAACAGTATCAGCAATCATAGGGATTAAACACATAGTAGTAAGTTCCTCGATTCCATTATGTCCTCCAGCCTCAAAGCCTTCAGCAACAATTGCATCTACTCCAGCTTCTACACACTTAATAGCAAATTTTTTATTAGCAATAACATGAGCTACTTTGACACCATTCTCTTGCAAATAAGAAGTATACTTCTTTGGGCTTCCTGCTGATAAAAAAATAATTTTTACTCCTTCATCAAGAATAATTTGGATATGCTCCTCAATATTTGGATAAATTAATGGAATATTTACGCCAAATGGCTTGTTGGTAGCTCTCTTGCATTTTTGAATGTGATCTCTTAAAATATCTGGATACATTGAGCCCGAACCAATTAACCCTAAGCCTCCTGCATTACTTACTGCAGATGCTAATTCCCATCCACTACACCATATCATCCCACCTTGAATAATTGGATATTTTATTCCAAAAAGTTCTTTAACTCTATTCATAAAATTATATACATTTGTTGCGATTACGAAAATAGAAATTTAAAAATAGTATCAGATGAAAAAAGATCAAATAATTTTTGATTTAATTGCAAAAGAAGATGAAAGACAAAAAAATGGCATTGAATTAATTGCTTCTGAAAACTTTGTAAGTGATGAAGTAATGAAAGCTATGGGGTCATGTTTAACAAATAAATATGCTGAAGGATTCCCTAGAAATAGATACTATGGTGGCTGTGAAGTAGTAGATGAAGTTGAACAATTAGCTATTGATAGAGCAAAAGAATTATTTGGAGTTGAATATGCTAATGTGCAGCCTCATTCAGGATCGCAAGCAAATGCAGCTGTAATGCTAGCTTGCTTACATCCTGGCGATAAAATTTTAGGATTTAACCTTTCTCACGGCGGTCATTTAACTCACGGTTCTCCTGTAAACTTCTCGGGAAAATTATATAAAACCTCTTTTTATAATGTTGAAGAATCAACAGGGAAAGTGGATTATGATAAATTAGAAAAAATTGCTACTTTAGAAAAACCTCAATTGATTATTTGCGGAGCATCTGCATATTCTCAAGACTGGGATTATACTAGACTTAGAAAAATTACTGATAAAGTTGGTGCATTACTTATGGGTGATATTGCACATCCTGCTGGACTAATTGCAACTAAACTGTTAAATAACCCTGTACCACATTGTCACATTTTAACAACAACAACTCATAAAACTCTAAGGGGGCCAAGAGGGGGAATGATAATGATGGGAAAAGACTTTGAGAACCCATGGGGATTAAAAACTCCAAAAGGCAACACAAAAATGATGTCTGCAATTTTAAACTCAGGAGTATTTCCAGGGTCTCAAGGAGGCCCGCTAGAACATGTGATTGCAGCAAAAGCAATTGCTTTTGGTGAGGCTTTAAAACCAGGATTTAAAGCCTATGGAGAACAGGTAATTAAAAATGCAAAAATTATGGCTAATGAATTTATAAAAAAAGACTATAAAATTATCTCAGGAGGCACTGAAAATCATTGCATGCTTATAGATTTAAGAAATAAAAAAATCACTGGAAAAGATGCGGAAAATGCTTTAGTACGTGCTGATATTACAACAAACAAAAATATGGTGCCTTTTGACACGCAATCTCCTTTTATTACTTCTGGTATTAGGCTAGGAACAGCAGCAATAACAACAAGAGGGGTAAAAGAAGACATTCTTCCAACTATTGTTAATTTAATTGATCAAGTAATCATAAATTATGAAGATGAAAATGTTATATCTGATGTGAGAAATAAGGTTAATAAATTAATGAGTACTTACCCAATTTTCGCTTAAATTAGAAGATGCAACCAATAGACTTTGAACAGGAAAAAAAGGAGATTCTTAATCGATATAAATCGCTATTAAGAGCTTGTAGTGATAAAACTGACAAAAAAGATAAAAAAGATATTCGAAAAGCTTTTGATATTGCAGTTCAAGCACACAAAGACATGAGGAGGAAAAGTGGAGAACCGTATATTTATCACCCTATTGCTGTTGCCCATATTGCTGCTAAGGAAATTGGACTAGGGACCACATCAATTATTTGTGCTCTACTACATGATGTTGTTGAAGATACAGATTATACATTAAAGGATATTGAAAAAAATTTTGGAAAGAAAATTACTCAAATTATTGATGGACTTACTAAAATTCAAGATGTTTTTGATAAAAATGTATCAATGCAAGCTGAAAATTTTAGAAAAATGTTACTTACTTTATCAGATGATGTAAGAGTAATCCTAATTAAACTTGCTGACAGGCTACATAACATGCGTACTTTGGATAATATAACTAAAGCTAAACAACTAAAAATTGCTTCTGAAACACTTTATTTATATGCCCCTCTTGCCCATAGGTTAGGACTTTATTCAATAAAAACTGAACTAGAAGACCTAGGATTAAAATTTACAAAACCGGAGATTTACAAAGCTATTACGCAAGAACTAAAAGCAACCAAAGAAGAACGAAATAAATATATTTCAAAATTTACAAAACCCATAAAAGTAAAACTAAAAGAAAATAATTTAAAATTCTCAGTAGCAGGAAGACCAAAATCTATCTTTTCAATCAGGAATAAGATGGTAAAGACAGGAGTGAATTTTAATAATGTATTTGACAAATTTGCTATCAGAATTATTGTTGATTCAACTTTTGAAAATGAAAAATCTGATTGCTGGAAAATATATTCAATTGTCACAGACTTTTACAAACCAAATCCTGATAGATTAAGAGATTGGGTATCTACCCCAAAAGTAAATGGATACGAATCATTACACACGACTGTAATGGGAGATGATGGAAAATGGGTAGAAGTACAAATTCGAAGTCAAAGAATGGATGAAATTGCAGAAAAAGGATATGCAGCACATTGGAAGTATAAACAAGAAGGGAGTAAAGAAAGTTCTTTAGACGCTTGGATAGTAAAAATACGAGAATTGTTAACAAACCCTGAAAGTAATGCCATTGATTTTATTGATGATTTTAAACTCAATCTTTATTCAGGTGAAATATACATCTTCACTCCTGGTGGAGATTTAAAAACACTTCCTAAAGGTAGTACTGCTCTTGATTTTGCATTTGAGATTCATACAGATATTGGGTTGAAATGTATGGGGGTAAAAGTTAATGGAAGATTGGTTTCATTAAGCCATGCACTACAGAGTGGAGATCAAGTTGAAGTCATAACATCAAAAAAACAAAGACCAAGGGAAGATTGGCTCAGATTTGTTGTTACATCTAGGGCTAAATCAAAAATAAAATCAGCATTAAAAGAAGATAAAAAAGTCATTGCTGTTGTTGGAAAAGAAATTGCGGAGAGAAAGCTAAAGCATTTAAAATTAAAATTAACTAACCAGACAGAAACAGAACTTATTAAATACTTTCATGCAGGAACCTCAATTGATTTATATTTTAGATTTGGTACTGGCGCTATTTCCAATACTGAAATTAAAGACTTTGTTCGTTTAAAGAGAGGGGGCTGGTATCAAACAATTAAAAATAAAATTTATGGTCCTCTAGCTCCTCCGAAAAAACCAGGGAAAGACTCAGAAAAGCTTATTGTTTTCAATGATGATGATGACGTACTAGATTATAAGATGGCTGTTTGTTGTAACGCTATTCCTGGAGATTTGATCTTTGGATTTTTGACAGTTGTTGATGGCATAAAAGTACATAGATCAGACTGTCCTAATTCTATACAATTACGTTCTAATTATGCATACAGAGTACTCAAAGCAAAATGGATATCTAAGGAGGAAATTGATTTTGTCGCTGCCATAAATATAAAAGGAATTGATAGTGTTGGACTTATGAACAAAATAACTCAGATAATTTCTAATCAAATGCATGTAAATATTAAATCAATAAATATAAATAGTGATGACGGAATATTTGAAGGTATCATTACCTTAAAGGTACACAATGTTACATTCTTAAAAGAGCTTACTGCTAAACTCAAAAAGATTAAAGCAATAACATCAATTACCAGAACTTATAAACATCATTAATTTTCAGCTTCTTTATTTAATTTTTAGTAATACTAAGTAAGTAAATTTTATAGTTTTGTGTTTTACTAGCGCAAAAATGTCGAGCAATAACATAATGAACCCTGTAACAGAGATATTCACTAAATACCTCATTAAAAATAAGTACAGAAAAACTCCTGAGCGCTACGCAATTCTAAAGGAAATTTACGAATTTAAAGGTCATTTTGATATTGAATCAATGTACATTCAGATGAAAAATAAAAAATACCGAGTAAGTAGAGCAACACTCTATAATACAATTGATATTTTATTAAAGTGTCATTTAATTCGTAAGCACCAATTTGGAAAATCACAAGCCCAATACGAAAAATCATACTCTAATCGTCAGCATGATCATTTAATCTGCACAAGTTGTGATCTTGTAATTGAATTTTGTGACCCTAGAATACAAGGTATCAAAAATGTAATTGAAGAAAGTATGAATTTTAAAATCAATAGACATGCGTTAAATCTTTATGGTATTTGTAAAGATTGTCAAACTAAAATAAATAATTAAGACTTAAAATATTAAATGAAAACAGATGTTTTGTTGGGACTTCAGTGGGGAGATGAAGGGAAAGGAAAAATTGTTGATGTATTAGCATCAAAATATGATATTATTGCGCGTTTTCAGGGAGGTCCCAATGCTGGACATACACTTGAATTTAATGGAATTAAACATGTACTTCATACCATTCCATCTGGCATCTTTCATAAGGGAGTCATTAACCTTATTGGTAATGGCGTTGTAATTGATCCCATAATTTTCCAAAATGAAATAATAGGAATTAAAAAATTAGATGTTGAAATGTCAGAGCTTTTAATATCTAAAAAATCACATCTAATTTTACCTACTCATAAATTAATCGATGCTGCATCAGAGAAAGCAAAAGGGAAAGAAAAGATTGGTTCAACTTTAAAGGGTATCGGACCAACTTATATGGATAAAACAGGTCGTAATGGATTAAGAGTAGGTGATATTTCTACAGCAAATTTTAAGGAAAAATACGAGAAATTAAAAAGAAAACATATTCAGATTTTGAATTTTTATGATTTTGAATATGAATTAGAGGAACTAGAGACTACTTGGTTTGAAAGCTTAAAAACACTAAAAAACTACAGCCATATTGAGAGTGAGCATTACATTCATAATGCAATTAAACAAGGCAAAAAAATATTAGCAGAAGGAGCGCAAGGAACATTATTAGACATTGATTTTGGATCTTACCCTTTTGTTACTTCATCTAACACAATTACTGCTGGAGCTTGTACTGGACTAGGTATTGCCCCAAACAAAATTGGAGAAGTATTTGGCATCTTTAAAGCATATTGCACAAGAGTTGGTAGCGGGCCATTTCCGTCAGAATTATTTGATGACATTGGCGGGCAATTAGCAAAAGTGGGTAATGAATTTGGATCAACTACTGGCCGCCCAAGAAGATGTGGATGGATTGATATTCCTGCATTAAAATATGCAATTAATATTAATGGTGTTACACAATTAATGATGATGAAAGCTGATGTCTTATCAGGCATTGAAACTATTAAAGCTTGTACGCATTACGAGTTTAATGGAGAACCTATTGATTATTTACCATTTGAAGACAATGAAAACCTTACGCCTATTTATAAAGAGTTGGAGGGCTGGGAAATGAATTTAATGGAGCTAGACAACTTATCTAACGCACCACAAACTGTACACAACTACATTACTTGGCTGGAGGAAGTTTTAGAAACTCCTATTACGATTGTATCTGTTGGGCCTGATAGAGAACAAACACTGTTCAAATAAAGCTTGAAAATTCTATTCCATACCTTAATAGCAATTCTAAGTGTTACTTTAAATGCTCAGACAAGTAAAAAAATAGAAATCTTAAATGCTGACAACACTTTTGCAAACGCAAACAAACACCCTGATTATTGGCGTTTAATTGGCTACGTTTCTTTTAAACATAATAATGCTATTATGCATTGTGATTCAGCCTACCATTACACAAATAAAAATAAAATGAAAGCTTTTGGAAGAATTAAAATTACCCAAGGAGACAGCATTACACTTACTGGAAGTAGCCTAACCTATTTTGGCTCAGCAAATAAAGCAGATATAAAAGGGGATGTAGTCCTTATTGATAAATATATGACCTTAAAAACCAAACAAATATTTTATAACCTAAACTCTAATATTGCTTCCTACCCTTCCTCTGGAACAATTATTGATAATGAAAAAACTATCAACTCTAAAAAAGGAGAATACCACTCTAATATTTATAATTTTATTTTTAAAGATTCCGTAACAGTTATTGCTAAAGATTATAATATTCTTACCCATAATATGCATTATAATTCTAATAATGAAACTGCTTACTTTTTTGGCCCTTCCTATATTCTCTCTGAGAATAAAACAATTTACTGTGAAAATGGCTGGTATAATACAAAAACAGGCATATCACAATTCAGAGAGAACTCCTACATTACTAATGAAAACTACCTATTAAAAGGAGATAGTCTTTACTATAATAAGAAATTAGGATATGGAAAAGCAATTAAAAATGTAGAAGTAATTGACACAATAGAAAACATTACAGTATTTGGTAATTTTGCAGAGTATTTTGAGGAAGAAGAAGTTGTTGAAATAACTGAGACTCCTGTATTACAAATATTATTTGAAGAAGACACTCTTTTTATGCATGCTGATAAGTTTATTAGTCAGCAAAAAGCAGAAACAAAAAAGGTATTAGCCCACAATAAAGTAAAGTTTTTTAAAACAGATCTTCAAGGAAAATGTGACTCTTTAAGTTATAACTTGAACGATTCAATAGTAAAAATGTTCGATAACCCTATTCTATGGTCAGACAAGTTTCAAATAACAGCTGATAGTATACATTTTTTAATGCATAAAGGAAAGGTCAATCGCATGTTTTTAAAGCCTAACCCTATGATTATTAATCAAGAAGATGTTTTGGACTATAATCAGATAAAAGGGAGAAGTATGACTGCTTATTTTACTAATAACAAAATAAGCAGAATAGATGTTGAAGGCAATGGACAAAGTATATTTATTGTAACTGATGAAAAAACTAATGATAAAATAGGACTGAATTATACCGAGTCTACTGATTTGATTCTGTACTTTAAAAATAATAAATTAGATGCTGTAAATTATGAAATTAAACCAAACTCTATTACTACTCCTTACGCAGATATAAAAGAAGAAAACCGCTACCTCAAAGGATTTTTATGGAGAAAAGATGAGCAGCCAAAAAGCAAGGAAGATATCTTTATTGAATAACAAAAGAAGTTCTTCTGTTTAATTTTCTATCATTCTCTGACTCATTTGGAACAAGTGGTTTTGACTCTCCATATCCTATATAACTAAGGCTATTTTCAACCTTAATTATTAAGTAATCATAAACTGCTTTTGCTCTTTCATCTGATAAAATAAGATTATTAAGTTCACTACCAATATCATCTGTATGTCCTTGTATTTCAATCTGTAAATTTGGATTCTTTTTAAGGCAAGCAATCAATTTATCCAACTCAGCATATGATGATGCATCAATCTCAGACGAATTAGAAGTAAAAGTCACATTTCTCAAAACCACCTCCTCTCCTATTTCTTGAGTGATTATTTCCAACTCTATTGTAGATATTTCATCAGCCTGCATATTGTCAGGTAAATCAAAGACAAAAATATCCTCTAGTCCAAAACCACTTTTATTAGATGTATAGTAAGCAGTCCTGCCATCATTGGCTACTACTAGAGAGTTTTCGGTATTATGAGTATTTATTGGATAACCTATATTTTTAGGAGATTCCCATTCATCTATAATATTTATTCTTCTACTAACATAGATGTCATAATCTCCCATGCCTATATGACCATTTGATCCAAAATAGAATGTTAAATTATCTGGATGCAAAAATGGAGACATTTCGTTATATTTAGTGTTTATTGGTGCTCCAAGATTTTCCGCTTTCAAAAAACCTTCTGCAGTAATCTCTGATCGCCAAACATCATCACCACCAACCCCTCCTTCTTTATTACTGATAAAATAAAGATACTTGCCATCAGGAGAAAAACTAGCTTGAGTTTCCCAATTTTTTGAATTCACATTTTTTCCCAAGTTATATTCTTGTGACCAACCATTTTCTGTACTATAATTTCTAATAAATAAATCACAACCACCAATACTATTTTCTCTATCACAAGCAGTATAAACACACATTCTTCCATTTGGAGAAACTGTTATTGCCCCTTCATTAAACTGTGTATTAAAAGGCAAAGAAATCAATGTGCTATCCTTAAAACTGAAAGAAAATAAATCTTCTTGAGATTGCCTGTTATCATATTCAATCCTTCTAGTAAAAAATAATTTTTTTCCATCAATAGATACAGTATTTACAAAGTCAGCAAAAGCTGAATTTATATTATTATCAAGATTGATAGGATTAAAGTCAACAGGATTTTTTATTGCCTCGATAGCAAATTTACAATTTGCAACATATCTACCCATCTCAGTAGTAAACCTGTGTTTATTTGTGTCCTGAGCAATTATTTTTTCAGCATAGAATAAAGCTTCATTATAAAATCCATTATAGTAATAAAGCTTTACTACTTGCTCAATTCCTTTTACATCCTGAGGATCATCTTCATTATAAACTTTTAAAATATAATCAGCAGCAAGCTCAATTTGATTATTATTTGCATAAATAGATGCCAAAAGTAAATTTAGCTGGCTCCAATTTGGATCGTTTTCTAATGCCTTATTAGCATATTTAATTGCTTTCTCAGTATTTCCATCAGCATTATATTTTACAGCCTTATCAAAATTCTTATAATCTTTGTTTTGAGTAAAAGATAAAATCGGAAAAAATAATAATATAAAAAGTAATCTTTTCATTAAGGGATATTCATATATTTATGACTTTGTAATGAAATAGCCCAATCCTTATTCTTTTTTACAAAATTAATAATCATAGGTATTACTACTTCTCGTTTGCTCCATTCAGCTTGCAAATACAATTTACAATCTTTACTTAAGCCCTTTCTTTGCTGCTCAGCCCAAATTAAATCATGTTTATTATTTACAATAACTTTTAACTCATTTGTTATTGGCTTTATTGCATCTATTGGTAGTTGCATTCTTTTAGGGGATAAACAAATCCAATCAAAATCACCACTATAAGGAAAGGCTCCTGAAGTTTCTAAATGCACCTTTAATCCATTATTTTTAAGAGTAGCAGTCAATCTGTCTAAATTCCACATTAATGGCTCTCCTCCAGTAATAACAACCGTGTCAACTGGATATTCATCAATTCCTTTTAGAATATCAGCAATTGTAGTTGGAGGATGCAAATTAGCATTCCAGCTTTCTTTCACATCACACCAATGACATCCAACATCACACCCCCCAATACGCAAAAAATAAGCAGCTTTACCTGAGTAATATCCTTCCCCCTGCAGAGTATAAAAAGCTTCCATTAAAGGCAACATTTCACCCTTATCAACTGCTAATTTTGTTTGCTTATCCATATTGCAAAAATATGTTTTTTATAAAGAAGAATACTATCTTTGCTTTTTATAAAGATCAAAAGCATGAAACAAATTATTGAATGTGTGCCAAATATCTCAGAAGGCAGAGATGCTGATAAAATCAGGATTATCTCCTCTGTTGTAGAAGAAATAGATGGAGTCAAACTCCTAAACGTTGACCCAGGAAAGGCTACAAATAGAACAGTAATTACTTTTGTTGGAGAGCCACAGCAGGTTATTGACGCTGCATTTTTACTAATACAAAAAGCCCAGGAATTAATTGACATGAGCAAACATTCAGGAGAACATCCAAGAATGGGAGCAACCGATGTTTGCCCTCTTGTTCCTATTTCAAATATTAGCATGAAGGAATGTGTAAAATGGGCGCATAAATTGGGGGAAAGAGTAGGTAATGAACTAAACATTCCTGTTTATCACTATGAAGCGGCAGCCAAAGAAGAAAAAAGGAAAAACCTTGCTAATTGCCGCCAAGGTGAATATGAAGGACTATCTAAAAAATTAGTTAACTCTGAATGGAAACCAGATTTTGGACCAACAAAATTTAATAAATCAGTAGAAAAGTCTGGAGCAACTGCAATTTCTGCTCGAGATTTTTTAGTAGCTTATAATATCAACTTAAA
>JAYZYW010000001.1:0-8241 GCA_036139835.1 Bacteroidota bacterium | reverse complement strand
TTTTTTTAATTTAAAGCTACTAAAGCAGCTTTATAAGAATTTAATCCCAACCCACAAATGACTGCTTGACAGTTTGGAGCAAGTAGGGATTTTTGCCTGAATTCTTCTCTAGCATAAATATTAGAAATATGTACTTCAATTACAGGAGTGTCTATTGCTGCAACTGCATCAGACAATGCTACAGAAGTATGTGTATATCCTCCAGCATTCAATAGAATTGCATCATATGAGAAGCCCCCTTCATGTAATTTATTAATAAGCTCTCCTTCTAGATTGCTTTGGTAATAATCAATTTGTATAGTAGAAAATTCAACTTTTAATTGCTTTAAATAAGTATCAAAAGAAATATTGCCATAAATAGTTTCTTCTCTTTTCCCTAATAAGTTTAAATTTGGACCGTTAATAATCAATACCTTCATAAGAGCAAAACTACATAAATGAGTTGGGAAAGATCTATAAAAGATTTTAAATCTTACTTGCAGATTGAGAGGTCGCTATCTGACAACTCAGTACAGGCATACATTCGTGATATTAAAAAGTTTGCTTCTTATGCTATTCCTTTAAAGTTGAATGAGCTTAAAATTACCAGAGAGCATATAAGTGATTTTTTGGAAAAATTACAGGATGATAGTATTTCTGCTCGTTCTCAGGCTCGTATTATTTCAGGAATCAAAGCATTTTATAAATATTTGATTATGGAAGATTATATTAAGTTTAATCCTACGGAATTAATTGAAAGCCCCAAAATTGGTCTTAAGCTTCCTGATACTCTTTCTTTAATTGAGATTGATAAACTTATTGCAGCTGTTGATTTAAGTAATAGTCAGGGTGAACGAAATCGAGCAATATTAGAAACGCTCTATAGCTGTGGTCTTAGGGTTAGCGAATTAATTAATTTACAATTATCAAATATTCATTTTAAAGAAGGCTACCTAAAAGTAATTGGGAAAGGAGATAAAGAGCGACTAGCTCCTATTGGGGGTAGAGCTTTACAATATTTAACTATATATATTAATGAAGTTCGTAATCATCAAAGTATAAAAAAAGGACATGAAGATTTTGTGTTTTTAAATAATAGAGGAGCAAAACTTACTAGAGTAATGATATTCCTCATTATTCAAAAATTAACAGAAGTAATAGGCTTGAAAAAGAAGATTAGCCCTCACACCTTTAGGCATAGTTTTGCAACTCACCTTATTGAAGGAGGGGCTGATTTACGAGCAGTTCAAGAAATGCTAGGACACGAAAGTATAACTACTACTGAAATTTACACTCACCTTGATAAAGATTACTTAAGAAGTAATATTATTCAGTTTCATCCTAGGAGTTAATGCAATTAAAACATAATATTTTAAAGATGCATCTCTTAAAAGGAGTGCTTTGGTTTATGGTGGCTATGCCAATTATTGTCTTGTTTTTTCAAGAACACGGATTAACGCTTACTGAGGTGATGGTTTTACAATCCATTTATTCTTTATCGGTTGCTCTTTTTGAGATCCCATCAGGTTATATAGCGGATTTATTTGGAAGAAAACATACTATTGTTTTAGGTACAATTTTCTCTTTTATAGGTTATTTGGTTTTCTCCTTTTATGGCGGTTTTTATGCTTTTGCTGTGGCACAGGTTCTAGTTGGTATTGGTGGGAGTTTAATGTCAGGAAGTGATAGTGCTTTACTTTACGATACTTTACTTGAGACAGGAGATAAAAATACTTATACTAAAATTGAAGGAAGAAATTATGCAATTGGCAATTTTTCAGAGGCAACTGCTGGTATTTTAGGTGGTTTTTTAGCAGTTAGTTCTATTTATTTGCCAGTATATGTACAAACAGGAATTTTGTTTCTCAGCATTCCTATTGCACTTAGTCTAATAGAGCCAATAATGCATAAAGACGATAAAATGGACAGATCAATTAGTGCAATTTTAGGTGTTGTGAAATTTGCTATGCTAGAGAGTAAAAAATTAAGATGGCTTATTATCTATTCCTCTGTAATGGGTGTTGCTACTTTATCTATGGCTTGGTTTGCCCAGCCTTTTTTTAAAGAGGCTGGTGTTCCTTTAGCTTACTTTGGAATACTATGGGCAGGTCTTAATTTTTCAGCTGGTTTTACTTCTTTTAATGCACATCAATTTTATAGTACAAATAAAAAATATAAAATACTGATTTACATGTCATTAGGAATGATCATCTCATTTATAGCATTAGGATATAATATCTCTTTATTTGGTTTGATATTTATCTTCATAATTTATTTATTAAGAGGAATTATAACACCTATTTTGCGTAATGAAATTAATCTAAACACAACTTCTAATAAGCGTGCTACTGTACTTTCTATCAGGAGTTTCATCATTCGGATATCATTTGCAATATCTGCACCTATACTAGGTTATATTGCGGAAAATTATTCTTTAGCAAATTCTTTTTATATCCTTGCTGTATTTGTTGGTTTGTTTTCATGCTTATCATCATATAGACTAACCAGATTAGATTAATAGTCTATGTTTGCAGGATGAAAAAATTAAAAGAAAAATGGGGAATTACTTCTAACTTTCAGTTGCTGATTATCTTTTTTGTTTTTTCAGTTACTGGTTCATTAGCACTTTGGGTTGCAAAACCATTGTTAAGTATACTAGGAGTGGAAAAAGATTTATTATCACCTTGGATTTTTTGGCCAGTTCGAATTTTAATCATCTTTCCTACATATCAAATTCTTATTCTAATAATTGGAGCACTTTTTGGACAGTTCAAGTTCTTCTGGATTTTTGAAAAGAAGATGCTTGCTCGTTTAGGATTTAAGCAATTTAAAGATACTGAGTAAATTGCTTTTCTTATTTTTGGCCCCCTAAAATTGAGAAGATGAAATTACTCATATCTTTAGCAACACGACTTATACCTAGGCATTACTTACAACATGTGAGTCATTTCTTTTTGCAAATCTTTTCTCTTTTTATGAGAGGAAATAAATTTGAAGACCCAATTAATGGAAAAACTTACAGAAAGTTATTGCCTTATGGAAGATTAAAATCTCGTGAAAATGCCATTGCTCCTGATAGCATGAGTTTGGAAAGACATCGATTATTGTGGCTTTTTCTGAAAGAAAAAACAAACTTTTTTACTACTAACTTAAAATTCTTACATATTGCTCCTGAGTATTGCTTCATTAAACTATTCAAAGGGATGAGAAATTTGGATTATACTACAGCTGATTTAATCTCTCCTTGGGCTGATATAAAGATGGATGTGCACGATATTCCTTTTGAAGAAAATACTTTTGATGTGGTGATTTGTAATCATGTATTGGAACATGTTGAGGACTCTCATAAAGTGATGACAGAATTCTATAGAGTAATGAATCCAGGTGGCTGGGGAATTTTTCAAGTTCCAATTGATACCAACAACCCAAATACAGAAGAAGATAAAAATATTTCTGATCCAAAGGAAAGAGAGCGTCTCTACTGGCAAGATGACCATTTAAGGCTGTTTGGCTTAGACTATGGTAAAAAATTAGCTGCAGCAGGCTTTAAAGTTACTGAGAGTGACTTTATTAATGAGTTACATCCTGAGTTAGTAGAGCGCTATGCCTTACCAAAAGGAGAAATTATTTATTTTTGTGAGAAAGAATAAATTAATTGAAATATTTACGTTGCTTAGCTGCTAATATATATAACCTTCTTAGTTTTAAAAAAGTCTTCTTCAAAAAACTCAGCTATTTTATATTGAGTGTGGGAAATCCCTCTTAATTCTTCAGATAAATCACCGCCTTTTAAGTAGAAAATACCATTTTTAAAAGTATTATTATGCTTATTATTAAATTTCCCTTTTACCCATTTTTTAAAGTCTGCCATATTAGTAACAGCACGGCTTATAATAAAATCAAAAGTTTCATTGATATTTTCAGCTCTTTCGTTCATTGTATGGATGTTTGTTAAGTCAATAGCAGCACTTATTTTATTTACTACATTTATTTTTTTTCCAATACTGTCTACAAGTAAAAAATCCACATCAGAAAACAAAATAGCTAATGGAATACCTGGAAACCCCCCCCCAGTACCAATATCAAGTATTTTAGTTCCTTTTTCAAATTGGATAACTTTTGCAATTGATAAAGAATGGAGTACATGATTAATATAAAGTTTAGAAATATCTTTACGAGAAATAACATTAATTTGAGCATTCCAATGCTCATATAATTCTTGTAACTTTAAAAACTGTTGTATTTGTTTTTTTGTTAAATTAGGAAAGTACTTATGTATTATTTGCATTTAGAAAGTATCTCTCGATCCTGACATAATTTTAAAGAGTTGTTCCCTACTCCTATGTAATTGCGCTTTTACTGTTCCAATAGGGATGTTTAAAGTTTGAGCAATTTCTTCATAACTTAATTCTTTAAAATATCTAAGTTTTACTAGATCACGATATTTAGGTTTTAATTGATCTACAATCTGTCTTAGAATAGCTATTCTTTGTGTCTTTTCCATTTTCTGCTCCGGATTTAAATCATTGGATATTAAATCAAAATTCGTACGCTTTCCATCTTCATCAAGCATCATTTTGTCAATAGAGATAGTTGGTAATTTGTGCTTTCTTAAATAATCGATACAGTGATTTCGAGCTACCGTAAACAGCCAAGTACTAAAGGTGTATTCCGGTGTGTATAGGTGTAATTTTTTAAATGCTTTTCCTAAAGCCTCTATGGTTAGATCTTTTGCTAATTCTTGATCGCTTACCTTCTCGTATAACATAAAATACAGAGGATCTCGATACAATTTCATTAGCCCACTATAAGCAGCTGGATCACCACTTTCTAATGCCCTATTTATAAGTTTTAAATCTCTTTGACCTTTCTGACTTAAATTATTGCTCATCTACTCCATTTTTTTGGTTTTCTAAATAGATTCAATAATACAAAATTTCCTTGTATTAAAAGATGTAAAATTTCATATAATGGATGAATCCAATACAAATCAAAAACATTTAGCCGTTGCATTGTTTTGTAATTTACTAGATATGAAATAAGTAATTTGACTCCTAATAATATGATAATATAAAGCAAATCTGTCTTTGAAATAATTAGAAAAATAATACTTAATAAAAATAATAATTGAGCTAAAGGGTAAAGTGCTAATAATATTTTAAATTTGGTTCTATATAAAGGTCCTGTTGAAAGATGTCTTCTTTTTTGATATATCCAATCTTTCCAATTTTGTATCACTTCAGATGTAGTATGTGAGTCTTCTAATATTTCAATTGTAACAGTGCTTTTTAGAGCTATTTCCTGAATAAATAAATCATCATCTCCTGATGGAATATGTATATGACTAGCAAAGCCTTTATTATCAAAGAAGAGTGATTTTTTATACGCTAAATTTCGCCCAACACCCATGTATGTTTGCCCTACTAATGCAAAGGATAAGTATTGCTGGGCTACATTAAAGGTGTCAAATCTGATGATTTTATTTAGCAGCCCTTTTTTCTTTTCGTAAGATCCGTAACCCAAAATAATAGCAGCATTATTAAAGTTGGAACTCATCTGTTGAATCCAATTTTTTGAGTTTGGGATACAATCCGCATCAGTTAATAGTAAATGTTCATATTTTGCTGTTTTAATACCTAAGGTTAGGGCAAATTTTTTTCCTAGACTATGAGTTACAAAATTATCAATATCAACTACTACTAAATGTTTATTTTGTTTAGCTAGTTGATCTAAAAAAAATATACTCTCATCAATGGATTGATCGTTTACCACAATTACTTCAAAATCAAAGTAATTTTGCTCTAAAATAATGGGAAGGTTTTTTCTTAAATTATCAAGTTCATTCTTTGCACAAATAATAATTGAGATAGGTTGATTATACGCAGAGCTTTTACTTTTATAAAAATGTAACTTAATAAAGAAATAGAGGTAGTAGAAAAGAATAATTGCTAAACTTATAACTGCTAATGGCAAGCCAATTAATTCCAAAAAACCAATACAATTACTCCAAAAAGCAAAAAAGAATTTAAGCACTTAAATAATTTAAGATATTTTTCTCAACTCTATTTACCACATCATTTACATCTTCTTTTACAAATTTATCTCCAGTAATATATTCGAAAAGCTCAATATATCTTTCAGAAACTGAATTACAATATTTTTCACTCATTGCAGGAATTGATTGTCCTTCTTTTCCTTGAAAGCCATTTTCTATTAGCCACTGACGTACAAATTCTTTTGAAAGTTGTTTTTGAGGCTCTTGATTTGCAACTTTTTCTTCATATCCTTCACTATAAAAATATCTAGATGAATCTGGAGTATGAATTTCGTCAATAAGCGTAATGATACCATTTTTATCTTTACCAAATTCATATTTTGTATCTACGAGTATAAGCCCTTTTTCAGCAGCCATTTCTGTCCCTCTTTGAAAAATAGCTCTTGTATATTCTTCTAATTTAATATAATCTGCTTCAGAAACTATTTTTTGAGACAAAATGTCCTCTCTACTAATATCTTCATCATGCCCTACATCAGCTTTTGTAGTTGGGGTAAGAAGCGGCGATGCAAATTTTTGATTTTCTACCATTCCTTCAGGCATTGGAACGCCACAAATTATTCTTTTTCCTTCTTTATATTCTCGCCAAGCATGTCCTGTAAGATATCCTCTAATTACCATCTCAACTTTAAAGGGTTTACACATTTTACCAATTGTTACACTTGGGTCAGGAGTTGCCTCCATCCAGTTAGGGACAATATCAGTAGTAGCAGTTAAAAATTTTGCAGCAATTTGACTTAAAACCTGCCCTTTATAAGGTATGCCTTCAGGTAAAACATGGTCAAAAGCTGAGATTCTATCAGAAGCAACCATCACTAATGTTTCATTATTTATAGTATAAACGTCTCTTACTTTTCCTTTATAAAATTTAGTTTGTCCTGGTAATTTAAAATTTGTTTCTTTAATTGTGTTAGTCATTTTTTTTATAAGCTTTAATTATTTGTGTTAGTAATTTATGTCTTATTACATCTTTACTGTCAAGAGTAATAAAACTAATTTCTTTTATTTTTTTTAATGTTTTTTTTGCATGTATTAATCCTGAATGCTGATGTTTTGGCAAATCAATTTGAGTCTCATCTCCGGTAATAATAAACTTTGCTGAGATACCCATTCTAGTTAAAAACATCTTCATTTGTTGTTCAGTTGTATTTTGTCCTTCATCTAAAATGACAAATGCTTTATCCAAAGTTCTTCCTCTCATAAAAGCTAAAGGAGCAATTTGTATTGTTCCATTTTCGACATAATCATTTAGTTTGTCAATATGAATCATATCAAAAAGTGCATCATAAATAGGTTGCATATAAGGATCTAGCTTTTCTTTTAGATCACCTGGTAAAAAGCCAAGATTCTCTCCTGTCTCTACTGCAGGACGAGTGAAGATAATACGCTTTACTTCTTTATTTTTTAATGCTTTCACAGCAATTGCAACAGCTGTATATGTTTTACCGGTTCCAGCAGGTCCAATAGCAAAGAGCATATCATTTTTGGCAATTTCTGAAACCATTTTTCTTTGATTTAAAGTTCTGGCTTTTATTATTTTACCGTTTTGGCCGTGTAAAATAATATCATTTTTAGCCTTAAGTATCTCACTTTCGTCACCTTCTACCAATCTTTCAATTTGGCTAATTGTAAGGGAATTATATTGATTGATATGTTGTATAAAGGCCAGTAATTTTTGCTCAAAAAATTTAATTTGAGCAATGCTTCCTATCAATTTTAGATCCTCCCCCCTAGATATAATTTTTAGTTGAGGGAATAAACTTCTAATTTTATCAAGCTTATTATTATTTGCTCCAAAAAGTTTCACCAACTCAATGTTACTAAGTGTTGTTTTTTTTTCACTCATTAATTATACCGTTCATAGATTTGTTTTATTTTTGGGACTACAAAATAACAATATTTTAACTATTCGATCAATAGGTTGTTAATAATAAATGGGAATAATTACACTGACTACCGATTTAGGAACAAGAGACAGCTATTTAGCATCTGTAAAAGGAGCTATTTATTCTCAGTTAGAAGACGTTAAGATTGTTGATATTTCAAATCATATTGAACCTTTTAATATACAACAGGCAGCATACGTCTTGCGTAATTGCTTCAAAGATTTTGCTGTTGGGACAGTTCATATAATTAGTGTTGATGATGAACTTTCAATTACGAATGAACATTTAGCAGTAAAAGCAGATGGCCATTATTTTGTTGGT